>NZ_DVDW01000055.1:0-71908 GCF_015296045.1 Thermosynechococcus sp. M3746_W2019_013
CTATGGGGGCAGCGATCGAGTGTGCTGGGAGCGCCTCCAGCCGAATCAATGGAAAAATCAATGGAAAGCCAAAATTGGCAAGAGGAGCGTTACAAAATAAAAGACCAAGGGTGCTGTGAATACGTAGCTATCGGCGCGGTCCAAAATGCCGCCATGTCCCGGAATCAACTGCCCAGAATCTTTGACGCCGGCATCCCGTTTCATCATTGATTCGGTTAAATCGCCCAATAGGCTGGCAATCCCAATCATCAGACCAAACAGGGCTCCCGCAAGCCAAGGGAGGGGCCAGGCGAGGGAGTACGCTCCCCAAAGGGCGACGCCTACGCTCCCCAAGACACCAAACATAGCTCCTTCCACGGTTTTCTTGGGACTGATGTGAGAGAGGCGGGTGCGGCCAAAGAGCTTACCAACCGCATAGGCACCAATATCTGCCGCCCAAATACAGGCAAAGGCCAACAGCGTCACTTGTAATCCTAAGGGAAAGGCTGTCAGTTGCAACCGTTCTGGCCAGAAGCCCCCTAAGGGCAGGGTTGACTGCTGTTCTAGCCCCCGCAGGCGCACCCAATAGCTGGGCAAATAGCCGCCATAAAACAACCCCATGATTGAGGTGGAAATATCGGCGATCGAGGCCAGCTTGGGTTGAAACAATAGGTAAAAACAAATGAAGGTGCCCGCCACCGGAAAGACGGCGTCCGCAAGATCAGGCCGCAGTAGGGAAGTCATCAGAAGCACCTGACTGACGACTAGCGTCGTTTTAGCGGCCGGTGCACTCCCCTTCGCACGGGCTAGTTCAAAATATTCCAGCTGCCCCAGATAAATTAGCGCCCCAATCCCCAGACAAAAATACCAACCACCTAGGAAGGTCATCAGCAGCGTAAGGACGATCGCGACAAGTCCACTGGCAATGCGGATCCAGAGCATAGTGGTGAGGGGCGGTAATTAGGAAAAGGGGTTACATTGAGCCGCGCGTTGAGTGCTTGTGTAGCGCGTCCAAAGAGCGATCGCCGCTACAATAAAGATTTTAATCTAGATTCACCAACGTTAAGGAAACATTAACAGAGGCGCAGCCAAAATAGAACCCATGAAAATGTCCTTGGCAAGCTATAACGGATCAAGGAACATCCTAGGGGCAAGGGCGTCATGAAAAGCGATGGGTCTGAGGTCGATTGTATTCATGACATCCAGTCTTCCCCTTGCTTGGACACGTGGTGAGGAGACCAGTGCTCGGGTGACGGTGCCACTGACAAAACTTACAGCCCAAGAGTTGGTTGTGCGCTGTCAAGCCGGCAGAACCCCAGATCGCGCTGCCTTTACTGAATTGTTGCGGCGATACCAATCCCATGTGGAGCGAATTATCTATCACCTTGCACCCGACTGGGACGATCGCGCCGACCTGGTGCAAGAAGTCTGGATTCGAGTCTATCGCAACATTCACAAATTGCAAGACACTAGTAAATTTCGGGGTTGGCTCAGTCGCATTGCCACCAACTTGTTTTACGATGAGTTGCGCAAACGCAAACGCCATCAACCGCCCCTTTCGCTGGATGCGCCCCTGAAAACCCAAGAGGGTGAAATGAGCTGGGAACTTGCCGCCAGTGATGCCAGTCCCGATGAGCGGTTGCGCACGGATGAATTCTATGATCAATTACGGCGAGCGATCGCCAACCTACCGGAAGCCTTTCGGACAACGATTGTCCTCCGGGAAATTGAAGGCCTCTCCTACGAAGAAATTGCCCAAATCACCGGGGTTTCCCTCGGAACCGTGAAATCGCGAATTGCCCGGGCCCGACAGCGACTCCAACTCGAACTCCAAGCTCACCTGGATCTCCCTTCAACCTAAGGCGAATCACCCCTACCCTTTTCCTGCAAGGACAGACCTCTATGATGGACGAACTTGATCACTGCAAACGCGATACCTTTGAACTCCTGAGCGCCTACCTTGATGGTGAAGTGACCGCTGCAGAACGGCAACAGGTGGAAGCATGGCTGGCTACTGATTCGGAAGCCCAACACCTCTATCGGCGACTCCTGAACCTCAAGCAGCAGATGCAGGAATTGCCAGTGCCCTTAACCCCCTGCCCGGCGGATCATTTAGCAGCCCAAGTCATTGCTAAGGCCAATCACCGCCGTCGCATTTGGGTCCTGGGGAGTGCCGGGGTAACACTAGCGGCATCCTTCGTGGCAATGCTGAGCGGCCTAATGCCCAATCCCTTTTCCAGTCTGCCGGTGGCTATCACAAGTCCTGCCCGCATTGAGCCAGAGGTATCTCCTCTACCTGTTGAGCCAACGGCAACCGGTTTGATGCTCAGCCTTGACCGTCCTCCCGTGGCCATCCCTGTGAGTGAAACCGCGCCTGCTGCCTTAGGGGAACCCAGCTCAGAACCAACGCCGAAAACTACTGTCCAGGAATAACCTCAGGCTTGAAGGGACGCTCCAAAAGACAATTGAGGGCAGCCTGAGGCGTGAGAGAGCCACCTAGAACAGCATTCACCATTGCAGTGATCGGAATATCTAACTGATGCTGCTGAGCATAGGTGCAGAGCACCTGAGCAGTGTTCACCCCTTCAGCAGTGCCCTTGGTCAAGGCTAGGGCTTGGGAGAGGGACTTACCCTGGGCAAGATGCCACCCCACTTGATAATTGCGACTGAGGGCACTCGTACAGGTGGCAAGCAGATCCCCTAATCCTGAAAGGCCGTAGAAGGTTTCCACTTGTCCGCCCCAGTGGGTACCCACCCGCACCATTTCCACCAGTCCTCGGGTAATCAGGGCAGAGCGGGCGTTGACGCCAAGACCGAGGCCATCATTGACGCCACAGGCGATCGCAATCACATTTTTGAAGATGCCCCCCATTTCAACACCCCGCCGGTCCTCATTGCTGTAGAGGCGAAACGTGGGACTGCCCAAGCAATCTTGAACCTGCTTGGTCGCTGCTAGATTGCCCCCCACCACGGCTGCTGCCGGCAATCCCTGCTGGATTTCACTGGCTAGGTTGGGTCCCGAAAGCACCACAAGATCGTGATGTGGACAGTAAGTTTGCCAAATATCCGCCGCTGTGGCAAAGGTTTTTGATTCTAGGCCTTTTGTGGCACTCACAAGAATGATTCCCAAGGGGAGGTGAAGGCGGCTAACTTGGGCAGCCACTTCCCGTACCGCTTTGATAGGGAGAGCCGAAACCAGCAAATGAATGTCCTGGAAAAGAGCAGCCGAAAGCGCCCCCTGCGATCGCCCCCAGCAGGAAACTCTACACCCCCGTTGCTCAAATAGGTATGCCAGTGTTTGTCCCCAATGACCTAAGCCCAAAATCAATACCCTTGGGGACATAGCATCCCCGTCCTAGGGCGTCAGCGTTAGATTTTGGAATTGTTGCTGCTGCCGTTTGCGAAAGGCCTCCGCTTCAGCATTGAGATTTTCCATTTGATCTGCCATCACTTCGTTGGGATCACGACCATCCATCAAACGCAGCCGATTCATCAGTCCGGGCACAGAAAAGCTACCATTCTGGGGATTGAGAATGGTGCTTAGATCGTTGGCATTGCCGTTTTGCTGCCAGCCCTCCATTGGGTTATTCGTGTTTGCACTCTGGGCAAAGGCTATACTCCCAAGATTGAGAATTACTGCAGCAAGGGCAAGAGCGGGCAGATAGCGAGGTGTCATGGATCACTCCTCAAACATGCGCTAGGAATGCAGACGATAGGATGACTCCATCGGTGCCGAAGTAGAAGGGACTGTATAGGGATTATACCAAGTCTTTGCCTAGGGATTGCAGAAGTAGCATTGACTGGGATCGGCAGCGGTTTCCGGGACAGGTAGCGTGAGCTCGTATAAACAGCGTTGACAGCGGTAACGGCTAGCTTTGATTGCACTTGTGGGTGCCCCACACAGTTCACAGGGGAGCCCCGGCAGGTGCTCACGAGCCACAAACCCCGGCGAACCACACTGGGGACAGCCCTGAGCCATTCCTTGAACAAGGTCAGCAGCAGCTTGAGCTATCACCTGCATGCGCGTGGGGTTCATGTGGGCACGCATATCGGTTTCAAGGTGAAGGGTGGAGCTATGGGTTTGCAGGGTGGCGATCGCCCTTTGCAACTGTTCCTCGCTTTGAATCCCTTTGAAAATTGGCGTATTGGGCAGCGGCTCAGCCTGGGCCATCGCAATTAAACCATGGGATGGAAAGCCGACCCGGGCTCCAAAGGCCAAGGCCTCTTCAAGATTACTGACGGTGGCATGGCTAAAGTTAGTGTCTAGGGAGAGGACCTCCCCCCGCAGTACCAGATCATGGCGGCGATCTAAAAGAAGGATGAGTTCGCGATCGCTCGGGAGCATCGGAAATTGAGGATGGGGGCCAAAGCTCCCCTCACTGGCAATGACTAAGTCGGCATTCGTTTGCGTCAGCACCGCTTCTGCCTTAGCAAGCGCCGCCTCCGCTTGGGTGCCACAGCGGGGAATTTCACGGCTAAAGGTACCAAAGCGATCGCTATCAAAATCACTGGCAACCACAACCGTCACCCCTAGGCGGGCAAGGGCAGGGGCAATCACCTGTTCTTTGCCGTGCTTCGTGGCCAGAAGGGCCGTTCGGCCTTGGAAATAGGACTCTGTTGACTTAAACATCACCGCCAAGATAGGCCTCAATCACCTTGGGATCATTTTTCACCCTCAGGGGATCTCCTAGGGCAATGAGTTGACCAAAGTCTAATACGGCCAAGCGATCGCACAAACTCATCACCAAGGGCACATGGTGCTCAATGAGAATTACGGTCAGTTCAAAGGTCTCCTTGAGGCGGCGAATCAACTCACAGAGCTCTTGCTTTTCCTTGGGATTCATGCCCGCAGCCGGTTCATCCAACAAGAGCAGGCGTGGTTGCAGTGCCAAGGCACGCGCCAGTTCAAGGCGGCGTTGTTCACCATAGGGTAAGTTGCCTGCTCGCTCGTGGCGCCGCTCGTAGAGATTGACCCAGTAGAGGAGTTCCTTGGCGCGATTCTCCAAGCGTTCCTGAGCATAGCGTACAGAGGGCGCCCCCCAAAGGTTGGCCCGAAAACTGGCAGGGGCATGGAGATGCTGTCCCAGGCGAACATTCTCCCAAACACTCATCTCCGGAAAGAGGCGAATATTTTGAAACGTGCGGGCAATCCCCAAAGCAGCAATCTGGTGAGGCTTAAGCCGGTGCAAAGGCTGCTGCTGAAACAGGATTTCCCCTGAAGTAAGAGGAATTAACCCCGTCAGGAGGTTAAAAAGGGTGGTTTTACCGGCACCATTGGGGCCAATAATGCCGAAAATTTCACCCGTTTCAACGCTAAAGGATACCCGATCAACAGCCTTGAGGCCACCAAAGGAGCGGCACACATTCCTTAAGGTTAGGAGGGGCTGCACCATCTAAAGCTGAGCGGGAGAAAGTTTCTCAAAGGCTTGGTAAACCATCCGCGAGACTTGGCGAATCAGTTCACTCCCTCGGGGATCATTGTAGGGGCGTTTCACCATCATTGCAGCTACATAGCGTTGGCCATTGGGCATATCTACCATGCCCGCATCCCCAACCACAATACCAATATCTCCCGTTTTGTGGGCAATGGTGGCCCCTTTGCCAAGACCAGCAGGCAAGAGCGTATTAGTGACCGTGCGCCGCATAATGTCTAGCAGGCGATCGCGACTACGGGGCGAGAGAATTTCCCCCTGACCAATTTTGAGCATCAGCGTTGCCAAATCCCGAGGACTAGTGGTGTTGGTGCCCTTCATATCGGGCAGCAGATTGTGGATCACCGTATTTTCTAAGCCCCATTCCTGAAACTGTTGGTTCAGCGCGGCGGTGCCTTCAAGGCGATCAATGATCATATTCGTTGCCGTGTTGTCGCTAATCGTAATCATTAACTCTGCCACCTCAAGGGCGGAGTACTGGGAGTTGGGCTTTTGGTATTGCAATGTACCGGCCTCAGGGGCGATGAGATCGGGGCGCATTGTGAGGCGCTCGTGGAGCCTGACTCGTCCCTCATCCACCGCCTTGAAAAAGGCAACAAGAATGGGAAACTTAATCGTAGAGGCAGCAGGAAAGACCTCATCGCCGCCGACATTGAGGGAAGCACCGGAATCTAGATTAAAAAAGTACAGCCCCGCCGTCAGATTGGGTTGACGCGTAACCAGTTGTTGAATTTGCTGTTGCAGGCTGGTCAGTGGGCGTTCGGGGGGCAAGGTTGGACTTGGTGCCTCAGGAGCGATCGCCTGCACTGCTGTGTTCTTTAAGGACAAATCCTGAGGGTGCACTACAGAGAGGAGTGTGCCCACCATCGCAGCAAGGGCCACCCCACTAACGCCACAGCGAAAAGTAATCAAGAACAAATTGGGACGGGGCGGCGGCGGGGGTGTGACTGGCCGAGGGAGTGAGGAAAGACCGGAGGACTGAACCATTGAACGAGACTGAGCAACCATGCCATTTACTTTAGAGGAAAGGTCTCTGAAGGAATCGTGGCTGCGTGCTGAATCGCCCACTCCACCTGACGAACCATGCCCCGCAATAGTGCCACTTCGGCCTCCGTGGGGTAGGCGCGCCCGAGGAGCGATCGCACCTTGGTCATACGACTCGCAGCGGTATGGGGATACAAAAAACCAATCTGGAGCAGCACCTGCTCTAAATGGTCATAAAACCCCTGCAACCGCTCAAAGGGAACAGCATCCCCTTGGGGAAAAGTTCCCACACTGTCGCAGGCCGTCAACCATAACTCATAGCAGCATACGGCAACAGCTTGCGCCAGATTCAAAGATGGATAGGTATTGGCCGTAGGAATTTTCACCAAACCCTGGGCACACTCCAATTCTGCATTCGTGAGCCCCCGATCCTCGCGCCCAAACACCAGTGCCGACTGCGCTACAGCCAAGAGTTGCGGTGCTGCCTGACGCGGTGTCCAACAGGGTAATGCCAAATCCGCCACATCTCGCCCCACGGTGGCAAAGACGCGCTGACAATCCGCCAGCGCTGCCTCAAGGGAATCGGTCACTTTTGCTTGCTGCAGCACATCCTCTGCATGAACTGCCCAGCGCTGGGCTAGCTCTCCCTTCGGATCACAGCGGGGACTGACCATCCACAACTGCTGTAACCCCATATTTTTCATGACGCGGGCAATGCTGCCGATATTGATCTCCCCTTGGGGTTCAACGAGGACAATCCGCACTGCAGGAAGGGTATCCACGCTTGCTGGCTGAGCCAAAATAAAAAAACAATTAACATTTTTTAGATGATTTTAGAAGACTTTCTTGATCTTTCTCAAGTCCTTAGAAATTCAGGACTTGGCCGCATATTTGATAAATTTAACAACTGTAACACTCTCTGTAGGCTTTTTAGGGCAGTCAGTAAAATTGAAAGTAATTTTTTAGGTGTGACCCCTCCTTTCAAGCCAACTTCCCAAGTCTAGGAAGTTCTCAAGGGATTTCCTAGGTACAGCGTTCTAAAACGTGGGGCAGCCAAGGGGGAGGTGCTTCACTCCTCTAGAGACTTTGACGGCTTCAACTGTGTTCCATCCCTGGGAAAAGAGCTGTGGTGTGAGTTGGCGGCAGGGGTCTTGATTGAGTGGTTAGTTCTGCAAATGAGGAGTCAACTCATGTGGCGTTTTATGAGCTTGCATTGGCCAAAACTCAGTGCTGTCTGCCTCCTGTACTGTGGTCTAGCTGCTGGCCTAGGTCATCTTACGAACCTACAACTGGATGCAATGCAAGGTCAAGCACAAAATCAGCTAGTCCCCCTGGAATTGTCCTATAGGCTGAATGCTCTCAATCCCTGAGTCAAGAGGCTTTGGCTTGGAGAGGAAGATCCTCCGTCAGGCCAATTTCCCGTTTCAGGAGTTCAACCGACTGCGGATCAATGTAGCTTTCGCAGCAAATGAGACGGGGAATACGAATCAACTCATGGCGAGCCGCCGCAATGGCTGCTTTGACTCGTTCGCCACTGGCGCGATCGCTAATGATTGTCTGGGCGCGGTGGACAAGGGCATTCAGCTTATAGCTATCGTTGGCTTGAGCCGTCATCAAGAGGAGCTCATCCCCCCGCAGGCTGTGGATCATTACCTCTGCGACACCCAGTGTACCGGAACTGAGGCTGACCAACCCCAAGCAGGAGCCCTTCGGCAATTGCCGTATTACTTCCAGTTCCCGCTGGTAGTTGTAAATGTCGATGAAAAATACCCGCACGTCCCTATTGCGGGTGACGGCCTCCGTCATGCTGGCAAAATAGCGCACCGTAACTACCGTTGCCGAGGTGTCACCATCGAGAACTGCTGCTAAATCTTCAAGAAAAACCAGTTCCACAGGAATTGGCAGAAGTTGTTGCAATTCCTGAACAATCAGCTCACCTGCCCCTTGATCGTGGCGGGGCACTGTCACCAAAACCCTCACCCCAGCTTTCTGGCGAGCATCAATCTCGGCAAGGAATAACTCGCGAATTTGACCTAAGGAATAGCCCATTTCGAGGAGGGTGTCCACACTTTCTTGAACAATGCGGTGTACAGGCACAACAGCGGGTCGGCGCTGGCGGGGACGGGTTTCCTCTTGGCCAAGGGCACGGACATAAATGCCAGACCCCACTTGGGGTACGACTAAACCAGCGGCTTCAAGGCGTTCGTAAACTTTGCTGATCGTGTTGCGGTGCAACCCGGTTTGCATAGCCAGCTGCCGCGTACTGGGCAAACGATAGCCTGGGGGAAATTGCCGTGCAGCGATCGCAAAACTAATTTGATTAAAGAGCTGAGTTGAAGCAGGAATTTCGCTATCTGGTTGGATGTGGAACTGAACCATACTTTTTCTACCAATCAGGTACTGTCTTAATACGCGTTCCTTGGTGGGGCTATGCCAGATGCAAAACCTACCCCCAATCGCTGCATAAACGGTCACAGTTGGTAAGTAATTTTACCGCACCTACTGCCTATCGTCCTTTTTAGCGCAACCGAACAAGGTTACAGGGTCAGCACTAGGTTGTCACGGTGGACAATTGTATCGGCACCGGCATAGCCGAGGATGTTGGCCAATTCCGTGGATTGTTGCCCCTGCACACGACGAATTTCTTCACTGTTGTAGTTGACAAGGCCACGGGCAATTTCAGCTCCTGCGGGGTCACAGAGCTTAACGGCATCTTGAGCCTGAAACTCCCCTTCCACACGGGTAATGCCTGCTGCTAGGAGGGACTTGCCACCCACGGTAATTGCCTTAACGGCACCCTCGTCTAGCCATAACTCGCCTTTGGGAATGAGGGCACGGGCAATCCAGCGTTTACGGGCATTGATGGTTTTGGGACGAGGTTCAAAGTGGGTGCCCAAGGCTTCACCCGCAAGGATTTTCAGGAGGTTGGTGGGCGATCGCCCATCGGTAATAACGGTGCGCACCCCGGCTTCTGTGGCAATTTCCGCAGCCCGAATTTTGGTGGCCATGCCGCCGGTGCCCCAAGGGGAGCCAGCAGACCCAATTTGAATGGTTTGTGCTAACTCGGCTAAGGAGACCACCCGCTCAATGGGAACGGCTGTCTTATCAATGCGTGGATCCGCTGAATAGAGGCGATCGACATCTGTGAGCAGAAATAACCAATCGGCTTCGACAAGGCTCGCCACAAGGGCTGAGAGGGTATCATTGTCACCAAACTTGAGTTCATCCACCGCCACTGTATCGTTTTCATTGACGATGGGAATGACACCCAGTTCAAACAGCGCTTGAAACGTGTTGTAGATATTCAGGTAGCTCTGGCGATCGACAAAATTTTGCCGTGTCACCAGGATTTGGGCAATGGGCTGACGCAGCACCGCAAAGAGATCATCGTACATCCGCATCAGGTGCCCTTGACCCACTGCTGCCACTGCTTGTTTTTGGGCTAATTGTTGGGGACGTTCTGTCAGGCCCAAGCGCATAGCACCCACGCCCACCGCCCCAGAGGAGACGAGCACCACGCGATCGCCCCGCCGTTGACAGTGACACAGAACCTCCACCAGTTGGGCAATGGTGGCCAAGGCCAGGTTTCCTTCTTTGCCCCCCGTTAAGCTCGATGTGCCAATTTTGACGACCAGTGTTTGTGCCATGGGGAGTCAGGACGAAGATTGCCTAGTGGGTATAGGATCGTGCTCATTGTATCGCGGTGGAAGACAGCCAATGAACTCAGGGTTTTGGTCTGAGGTGCTGGAAACTTGTCAACAGATTCAACAGGTGGTTGCCCCTCGTCTGCTGGAGTGGGCAGGGCAGTCCCCCAGCGATCGCAAAGCCGATGGCAGCCTTGTTACCCGCGCCGACCTTTGGGCCGATCAGAAAATCACTGCGATGCTGCAACAGCAGTTTCCCCACCATGGCTACCTGAGCGAAGAGGGAAACCATACCTACGGTGGTGAACAGTGGTGTTGGATAATTGATCCCATTGATGGCACGACCAACTATAGTCATGGTCTACCCATTTGGTGTATTGCCCTAAGTCTGCTCTACCAAGGCACACCCGTATTTGGCTATGTGCACGTTCCCGGCTTGCAGCAAACGTTTCATGGCTTCTATCAAGCGCCTGATCACGCCAACGGTGCCTATTTGAATGAGAAACCCATTCGCGTCAAGGTCAGTGAGCCAAATTTGCAGACGTTTTTTAGTCTTTGTGCCCGCAGCACCGATGTGCTCAAGCGTTCCTTTCCCTGCAAAATTCGCATGTTGGGATCCGCCAGTTATAATTTGCTGACCGTTGCTGCTGGTTATACGCTCGGGGCCGTTGAGCGCACACCTCGCATTTGGGATCTTGCCCCCGCTTGGCCAATTGTCCATGCGGCCGGTGGTCATTGGCAATGGTTGGACCCACCAGAACCGTGGCAAAGAATGTTTCCCCTGCAGCCGGGACATGAGGCCGGGAGTCGGATCTTTCATACACTGGTGAGTGCCAGTTCCAGCTTGGGACAATTTTTTGCAGCGTACATTGTTTGATGTGCAAATCAAATTCAAATAAATACGATTAAGTAGGATTTAAATACGATAAGTTAAAGATAAATTAAATACAATTAAATACGATAAATTCAAAAAATTTAAATTCAAATAAATACAAAATAAATAGACTAACACAATAAAAATTATGCAAATGAATTTCTATGAAACCGACTTTTCCACCTGAACACTCGCATAGGTGCAGCTGCTCAAGGCAGCAGACTTGGGCTACCTTGATACTGCCCGCTTTGTCGAGGAAATCAAAGCCTTGGCACGGTAGGAGCCTCGAGAGCTGAAGAATTGCCTAGGAGTCTGGATTGGGCATCTCCTGAAGGGGAACTATCAGCCCGAAAAACGCCGTAAAAGCTGGCGAGCAACCATTCGCGAACAACGGCGAGCCTGGAGAAATTGATTCATCAAAACCCAAGCCTTCAGCCCTATCTGCCGCAGGCAAGGCCCATTCAGTCTGGCAAAGATTTAGTGGTTCATGAAACTCCCTTGGACTACCCAGATCTCCCCGAAACTTGCCCCTACACCTTGGAGAAACTCTTAGATAGCCAATTTCCTTGCCCATAGAGACAAACTTCAGCCTGATCCAAGATCCAAGGTGAGGCTATACTGGCAGTGACGACGTGGAGTCGCAATCATGGACATGGCCCAAATTAAAGCTTTAGTGGAAAAAGCCCTAGAAGATAAAATTCTTACCCTCGAAGAGCATGGCCAAATTATTGACGCGGTGCTTTCCGATGGCCAAATTTCCGAGGAAGAGGAAAAAATTTTACAGGAACTCCTCGAACGGGTTGCCTCCGGGGAAATTGATTCCCAATACTAGGGGGTTTCAATCTGCACTCGCCCTTGGCGCAGGATGTGCCACTGCCCCGATTGCCATTGCACCACGGTTGAGGGTTCCGCAGGGCTAGGGGGTAACTGCCAAGGGTGGAGCGTTAAAACTTGGGGAAATTCGCGGGCGATCGCCCCCAATTCAACGAGTGGCGGCTGACCTGAGCGGTTAATACTGGTGGTGGCCAACGGTCCTGTTTGCTGGAGGAGGGCTTGGGCAGGCGGCCAGTCGGGAACTCGTAAGCCAATTGTGCCTGTACCCAGGGGATTCAAACCCGGCGGCAGTTCAGCAGCGGGCAGCACGAAGGTCACTGCCCCCGGCCAATAACGCGCCGCCATTGCCAACCACTGCTCCCATTCAGCAGCACTGCCACGCACAAAGGGCCAGAGTTGCTCAGGATTAGCGCCCATGAGGATCAAGGGCTTATCCGGTTGACGTTCCTTGGCGGTATAGATCAATTCCCCGCGATCGCAACGACTGGCCAAGGCGGGCACTGTATCTGTGGGAAAACTAATCAACCAATTGCCTGTGCGCACTGCGGCCACCAAGGCGGCCATACTCACCTGTGCCATACCCCTCCTCTACCAGCCAATGGCAGCACCTTCCCCTCGAGGATCGGCTGCCCCTTCTAATTGTCCATGCTCCAAAACGCGAATTAAGCTGGCGTTGCCCCACGGACGGGTTTGTTCTACCCGATAGCCCCACTGCCGCCACGTTTGTATCCAAGCATCAGGCAGGGTTGGCTCGACAAAGAGGATATCCGGTGTCCACTGCTGATGAATCCGAGGACTAGCAATGGCGGTGGCGGCATCCTGCCCTAAATCAACGACGTTCAAAAACAGTTGCAGCACAGTGCTAATAATTCGACTGCCGCCGGGGGAGCCTAAAACCATATTGAGGCGGTTGTCTTTTAGCACAATTGTTGGACTCATGCTTGAGAGGGGACGCTTACCCGGTTCGATACCATTGGCTAGGGGAGTCTTGTCCGATTGAATACCGACAACACCAAAGAGATTGGGTTGATTGGGGGCAATGGCAAAATCATCCATTTCATTGTTCAACAGAATCCCCGTTTGCGGCACAACCACACCCGCCCCAAAGGGCCCATTGATTGTAAATGTCAAGCTGACGGCATTCCCTTGGGCATCCACCACATTTAGGTGACTGGTATTGTCCGACTCTGCGAGTTGGATCGGGGTTGCCGCGCTCACAGCACTTTGGGGACGGGCACGACGGGGAAGAATTTCAGTGACCCGCTGTTGGGCATAGTGACGACCGGTGAGGGCAGCGACAGGCACAGGCACAAAGTCACTATCTCCGAGGTAACGGGCGCGATCAGCATAGGCAATTTGCATCACGCTGGCTAGGTAGTGACCGCGATCGCTGGCGATAGGAGCAGGGGGCAACAGTTGCCAGAGGTTGAGCATTTGCACAAGGGTAACGCCACCAGAAGAGGGGGGTGGCATCGAACAGACCTGAAACGCACGGTAGGTGCCACAAATTGGCTCTCGCCAAACGGGGCGATAGGTTCGTAAATCCTCTTGGGTCATTTTGCCCCCTTGCTGCACCATAAAGTCGGCGATCGCTCTAGCAATCCAACCCTCATAAAAGCTTCTCGGATTGCGGGCGATCGTCGCCAAGGTTTTTGCCAAGTCTGGCTGTTGAATCACCGTACCCAAGGGGGGAACTTGGCCATCTCTGAGGAAAATACGCGCGGCAGTAGCATCCTGCCGCAGAACGGCTTGGCGCATTGTCGCCCACTGCCGATAAGAGGGAGTAACGGCAAATCCCTGCTGAGCGGCCTGAATGGCGGGAGTGACGACCTGAGACCAGGGCAGTTGACCATAGCGTTGGTGCAAAGCAGCTAGGCCAGCAACGGTGCCGGGGGTGCCTGCGGCTAAGACCCCATCCAAACTGGCACGGGGAATCACCTCCCCCTTCTCGTTGAGATACATCGTTGGTGTCGCTTGCAGGGGTGCCCGCTCCCGAAAATCAAGGGCACGAATGGTTTGGGATTGGGCGTGATACACAAGGGCAAAGCCACCACCGCCCAGCCCCGCCGCATAGGGCTCAACAACGGCAATCATCAATGCAGTTGCCACCGCTGCATCCACAGCATTGCCCCCTGCTTTGAGAATGTCTCTACCTGCTTTTGCTGCGGCAGGTTGAGCCGCTGTAACCATTCCCCGCTGGCTAAGCGTTTGAGCGGGGGCAGGGGGAGTAGGAAAAAGTGTGACTGCTAGGACAATCACGAGGAGGGGCGATCGCCCCCACTGCTCAACTTTCCCTAGAGTGAACCCTTGCCCCATGATTGATTGACTCAAAACTGCTGCAGAACCCCAGCTTGTAAAATACACGAAGGGAGCATGATTGCAAACGTCCTCAACCGTCAAGGTTCACTTTTGCCATGTCAAATTCACTATTAGAAACCAGTTGGTGGGTGCCCTGTTATGGCTTAGTGGGGGCAGCCCTGACCTTGCCTTGGGCCACCGGTTATGTGCGGCGCACAGGGCCGCGACCCGCAGCCTATTTCAATTTACTGATGACGGTTGTTGCTTTTGTGCATGGGTTTTTCCTATTGCAACAAACTCGCAGTGGTGCCACCGCAACGATTGTTTGGCATTGGCTACAGGCGCCGGGACTCGATCTCTCATTTTCATTACTTATTAACAGTGTCACCACAGCTGCCATGGAATTGGTGACAGGTCTGAGTATCCTCGCCCAGATTTTTGCCTTGGGTTATCTCGAAAAGGACTGGGGCATGGCCCGCTTCTTTGCCTTAATGGGCTTTTTTGAGGCGGCTCTCAGTGGCATTGCAATTAGTGACTCGCTGCTCCTGAGCTATGGCCTGTTGGAGATGTTGACCCTCTCTACCTATTTACTGATTGGCTTCTGGTATGCTCAGCCCCTTGTGGTCAAAGCAGCAAGGGATGCCTTTCTCACCAAACGGGTGGGGGATATTCTCCTGCTGATGGGGGTGGTGGCGGTTGGCAGCCTGGCGGGGAGTTATGATTTTCCCAATCTCTATGAATGGGCAGAGCAGGTGAATTTGCCAGAAGGTTGGGGCTTTTTACTGGGCCTAGCCTTGATTGCGGGGCCCACTGGTAAATGTGCTCAAGTACCTTTGCATCTGTGGCTCGATGAAGCTATGGAAGGACCCAACCCCGCCTCCATTATGCGGAACTCGGTAGTGGTGGCTGCGGGAGCCTATATTCTCATTAAGCTACAGCCGATTCTGGTAGCCTGCCCAGGGGCAAACATTGCCTTGATTGCGATCGGGGCAGTCACCGCCATCAGTGAATCCCTGGTCTCGATTGCCCAAATTGACATTAAACGGGCACTGTCCCACTCAACGAGTGCCTATCTGGGACTGGTGTTTATTGGGGTCGGCACGAATTGGACAGATTTCGCCCTGTTTGTATTGCTTACCCATGCGATCGCTAAGGCACTGCTGTTTATGAGTATTGGCAGTGTGATTATGACCACCAACTCTCAGGATTTGACGGAATTGGGGGGGTTAGGCGAACGGATGCCGGCCACGAGTTCGGCCTTTGTTATCGGCGGTCTATCCCTGATTGGCTGTCTGCCCTTGGGGGCCTTTTGGTCGTTTTATCGCGGCATTAGCTACTACTGGCAAACAATGCCTTGGTTGGTGGGTTTGATTTTAGTCGTCAATGTGCTGACGGCTGTGAACCTCACCCGTGTCTTTCGCCTGGTCTTCCTAGGGCCTGCTCAACCCAAAACCCGCCGTGCCCCTGAAGTGCCTTGGCCTCTGGCAGTGCCGATGGTGACTTTGAGTATTTTGAATATGCTGGTGCCTTTTATCTTGCAGCGGGTGCAGTTGTTACCAGAGACTATGGATTGGACAATTGTGGCTCTGCTTGTGGTCTCGGGATTGGCGGGTATTCTTTTGGGCGGCTTTGTTAACCTCAAACGCAGTTGGACGCGCCCCATCAAGGTACCATTGCGCTTTGTGCAGGATCTGCTGGCCTACGATTTTTACATTGAGGAGTTGTATCGCTATACCGTGGTCTGGGCAGTGCGATCGCTCTCGCAGTTGAGCGCTTGGGTAGACCGCCACATTGTGGATCGGATTGTGAATACAACGGGTGCAGCGTCCCTCGTTGGGGGTGAATTGCTGAAATACAGTGCCAGCGGTCAATCCCAAGCCTACTTACTGCTGGTGTTTATTGGTGTGGCGATTCTTGGGGGGGCGATCGCGTGGCTACTGCTGTAATGCCGCTGTTGAGTTTCCTCCTCTGGGTGCCCCTGTTGGGTGCCCTTGCCCTCAGCCTGCTGCCCGCTGGGAGTTTGGGGCGGACGTACCGCAGTTTAGCCGCTGTGGTGATGGCGATCGCCCTGGTGGTCAGTCTCGCGATCGCCCGTCTATTTGATCCCAGCAATGCAGCCCCGCAATTAACCGAGGTAGTTCCTTGGCTAGAGCCATTGGGCTTGAGCTATCGCCTGAGCGTGGATGGCCTGTCGCTGCCGCTATTGGTCTTAAATAATTTCCTGACGCTGATTGCCCTATTGGCCACTTCTGTCCACTTGCCCCGTCCTCGGTTGTATTACCCACTGGTACTGCTGTTGAATGCGGGTGTCAGTGGCGCCTTTTTGGCCGATAATTTGCTGCTGTTTTTCCTGTTCTATGAATTGGAGTTGATTCCCCTCTATCTTTTGATTGCCATTTGGGGTGGGGCGCGGCGAAGTTATGCAGCCACCAAGTTTCTAATTTACACGGCCATTTCGGGGGTTCTGCTCTTGGCTGGATTTCTGGGGCTAGTGTGGCTAGCCCATGCCCCCTCCTTTGACTTTGACGCCCAATTATCCACCCTCTTGCCCCTAAGCTCACAACTTGTTCTGCTGGGGCTGATTTTAGTGGGCTTTGGCATCAAGATTCCCCTAGTGCCCTTCCATACTTGGCTACCCGATGCCCACGTCGAAGCCTCCACTCCCGTTTCTGTGCTGCTGGCAGGGGTGCTCCTGAAACTAGGGACCTATGGGTTAGTGCGCTTTGGGGTGCAGTTATTCCCGCAGGCATGGCAGGTCTTGGCGCCTGGGTTGGCCACTTGGGCGGTGGTCAGTGTTCTCTACGGTTCTCTGATGGCGATCTCCCAAACCGATATGAAAAAAATGGTGGCCTACAGTTCCATTGGCCATATGGGGTTTGTCCTCTTAGCCACTGCCACTGCCACACCCTTGAGCATGTTGGCCGCTATTGCCCAAATGATGAGCCACGGGCTAATTTCTGCGCTTCTCTTTTTGCTGGTGGGGGTTGTCTATGAAAAAACCGGCAGCCGCAACATTGAGGTACTGCGGGGATTGCTGAACCCTGAGCGGGGGCTGCCCCTGATTGGTAGTCTGATGATTGTTGGGGTCATGGCCAGTGGTGGTATCCCCGGCATGGTGGGCTTTGTGGCGGAGTTCCTGATCTTCCGCAGTAGTTTTCCCGCCTTCCCAGGGCAAACGCTCCTATGTATGGTGGGTACGGGCCTAACGTCGGTGTATTTTCTTCTGCTGGTGAACCGCGTCTTTTTTGGTCGTCTGCCCAATGAGTTGACAGATTTGCCGCCCGTTGCTTGGGGCGATCGCCTCCCGAGCCTCCTATTAGCCGCGCTAATTTTGATCTTAGGGGTTGTTCCCAACTGGTTGATCCATTGGAGTAAAACCACGGTTAGCCTTCTTGTTACTGCTGTTGCTACGCTGCCCACACCATGACCCTGACTACCGTTACTCCAACCTCCCTACATCAAGAACTGCGTACCGCCATCCTAGAGCGGTTGCTCCACGGTCAAGCCCTGTTACCGGATACACCAACCCATGTAATGGAAGTGGTGGGCATCCTCAAAAGCTATGGGGTAGTGCTCAAGGCCTATGCAGAAAATCTCTGCGACATTAGTGAGCGGCAGTTTCTTGTTCTCTTTCCCTTTTTCAAATACTTCAATGGCGAGATTACCATTCCCAAGCTGCTGCGCCACTGGTGGCACGACCGCATTAACTATGAATATGCTGAGTACTGTATGCGTGCCATGATGTGGCATGGGGGTGGCGGTCTTGATGCCTTCCTCGATTCGGCAGAATTTCGGCAATTAGCCGGCAAGGCGATCGCCGCCAAGCTGCGGGGCAACCCCCTAATGCAACTGGTGAATCGGCTTTTTCCAGAGTTTTTGCTGGAAACGGTGCGGATGCTCTGCTACTACAGTGGCTTGGGGCAGTTTTGGACAGTAATGTATCCCATCTTTCTCACCTTGAGCGATCGCTATGATGCGGGCGAGATTCGCAGCATTCCCGATGTGGTAGATCACATTCGGGCCGGTCTGATTGCCGCTGCCAATCGCCCCATTACCTATCGCGTCAAGCTCCACGGCCAGACCTACGAGATTCTCCCCGCCAGTGCTGGACTCACCTTTTTGCCAGACACAGCGATTCCCTATGTCGAAGCTGTGTTTATACGGGGCACCCCCTTCTTTGGCCTCATTTCCTTCAATGCCCAAGCCCAGCAAATTTCCCGCGATCCAGCGGAGTTTGGCTATGGCGCCCTGTTTGCAGATCCCATTCCCACAGGCGCGGCTGGTATTCCCCCCACGCTGCTAATGCAGGATATGCGCCACTATCTCCCCTCCTATCTTTTGGCGTTCTATCGTTGCCAAGGCCGAGGTGAAGATGATCTGCGAGTAAAAATTTGCCAAACCTTCCAAAAATCAATGTTTTGCGTCACCACAGCAGCAATCACTGCCCTAGCTCCCTATCCCTGGACAACCACCGACCCCCAAGAGCAAGCCGCCAATCGAGCATTCTACGAAACGTGGCTGGATCGCCTCGAAACCTCTCGCCTCTGGAATGTTCAAGTTAGCTAGGGCACGCTTTTAGCCCCTGAGGAGAACCTGGAATACCCCCCTGGAAAACTATCTGCGTGCCCTAAGGAGGAATTAAAGGTGTGACCGCGATAAGATAGTAAAGCAGTTCATCTTCCTTCACACTGACAATAAAATGACCCATATTGATTGGCTTGCGCAAACGGATCCGTTGGTTGCTGAAATGGTACAGCGGGAAGTCCAGCGGCAGCAGCAACACCTCGAACTGATTGCCAGCGAAAACTTTACTTCCCCTGCGGTGATGGCCGCTCAAGGGACGGTTCTCACCAATAAATATGCCGAGGGATTGCCGGGCAAACGCTACTACGGTGGCTGCGAATTTGTGGATGAAGTGGAGCAACTGGCCATCGATCGCGCCAAGGAACTCTTTGGTGCTGCCCATGCCAACGTTCAGCCTCACTCCGGTGCCCAAGCCAATTTTGCCGTCTTTTTGGCACTGCTCAATCCCGGCGACACGATTATGGGGATGGATTTGTCCCATGGTGGCCATCTAACCCACGGTTCTCCCGTCAACGTTTCCGGTAAATGGTTTAACGTCGTTCACTACGGTGTTCATCCTGAAACGGAACGCCTCGATATGGATCAGGTGCGGGATTTAGCACGGCAGCACCGTCCTAAGCTAATTATCTGTGGCTATTCCGCCTATCCTCGCATTATTCCCTTTGCTGAGTTTCGCCAAATTGCCGATGAAGTGGGGGCCTACCTCATGGCCGATATTGCCCACATTGCCGGTTTAGTAGCCAGTGGTTACCATCCCAATCCCGTACCCCTCTGCGATGTCGTGACAACCACCACCCACAAAACCCTGCGCGGTCCTCGCGGCGGCCTGATTCTTACCCGTGATGAAGAGTTGGGCAAAAAGTTGGATAAAGCGGTCTTTCCCGGTACCCAAGGGGGGCCACTGGAGCACGTTATTGCCGCTAAGGCCGTGGCTTTTGGTGAGGCTCTCAAACCAGAATTCAAAGCCTATTCTGGGCAAGTGATCCGCAATGCCCAAGCCCTCGCTGCGGGGCTGCAAGCGCGGCAACTGCGCCTTGTCTCTGGGGGCACCGATAACCATTTGATGCTCATTGACCTGCGATCGGTGAATCTAACAGGCAAAGAGGCCGATCGCCTGATGGGGGAAATCAACATCACCACCAACAAAAACACCATTCCCTTTGACCCTGCCTCTCCTTTTGTGACCAGTGGTCTGCGTTTGGGAACGCCAGCCTTGACAACCCGTGGCTTCACAGAAGTCGAGTTTGCAGAAGTGGCTGACATCATTAGCGATCGCCTGCATGCCCCAGAGGATGAAGCCATCAAAAATCGCTGCCGCGACCGGGTGGCTGCCCTCTGCGCTAAATTTCCCCTCTATCCCCACTTGCAATTGCCGCAACCAGTGCTAGCCTAAGAGGGGATGCTGCCAATACCCTGAGCAGATGCTGTACCACCTGATTGCCTTCCTTGCTGCCATTGCCGTTGTCCTCTTGGTCACCCCCCTTGTCAATGACCTTGGACATAAAGCAGGGTTTGTGGATCACCCCAATGAACGTAAGATTCATAACCGTCCCATGGTGCGCTTGGGAGGCGTCTCTATCTTTTTGGGCAATCTAGTGGGGCTGCTGATTGTTTGGAATGCGGGGGGGTTTGGTGTTCTGCCGCAGCCGGCGGAGTATGAAATTTGGGGGGTGACCTTAGGAGGGGTGGCCTTTTTTCTCATTGGCCTCGCTGATGATCTATTGACTTTGCCGGCGCTCCTGCGCCTTGCCCTGCAATTTCTTGTGGCGGCAATTGTTTGGGCAGTGGGCGTCAAAATTCGCATTATCACTGTGCCCTTTGTCGGCACCGTGGACTTAGGTTGGCTGAGTTTGCCCCTCACCACCGTCTGGCTTGTCGGCATTGCCAATGCCATTAACTTTATTGATGGTGTGGATGGGCTAGCGGCAGGGGTATCCGGCATTGCTGCCCTGGCAATGTTTTTTGTGTGTATGCTCATGGGGGAGCCGGAGGCGGGACTATTGGCCGCAGCCCTGGCAGGGGGGGCCTTGGGATTTCTGCGCTATAACTTCAATCCAGCCCAAATTTTCATGGGCGATGGCGGTGCCTACTTCATGGGCTTTACCCTTGCTGGCTTGGGGATCATTGGCCTTGTTAAGGCCTACACAGCGGTGGCGATTCTCCTGCCCCTATTGATTCTAGCGGTGCCCATTGTGGATACCTCAACGGTGGTTTTCAGCCGGCTGCGGCGGGGGCAATCTCCCTTTGCACCGGATAAGAGACACTTGCACCATCGCCTTCTCAAGGCAGGACTTTCGCAGCGGGTGACAGTGCTCTTTATTTACTGCTTAACCCTGTGGGTGGGCAGTCTTGCTATAGCTTTGGCGGGTTTGCCGGGAGGATGGGGCTATGCCGTGGCAGCGTCTCTTCTGATGGGCTTTGCCTCGTGGTATGTGTGGCAACGGGTGCGCAGCAGCGAAAATGACTGAAACAATGAGTGCAGAAATTATTTGCGTAGGGACAGAATTGCTGCTGGGGGAGATTCTCAACAGTAATGCCCAATTTTTGGCCCAGCAACTGGCGAGCTTGGGTATTCCCCACTACTACCAAACGGTGGTTGGCGACAATCCGACTCGCATTAAAAAAGTGGTGGCCATTGCCTGCGATCGCGCCCGCCTCCTCATCTTTACCGGTGGCCTTGGCCCCACCCCCGATGATCTCACCACCGAAACCCTAGCGGATTTCTTTCAAGCCCCCCTAGAAGAACGTCCCGAAATTCTTGCTGATTTAGAGCGCAAATATGCCCAGCGGGGCGGCTTTAGTCCCAGTAACCGCAAGCAGGCTCTCCTGCCTGTGGGGGCGCAGATTCTCCCCAACCCCTTGGGGACTGCCCCCGGCATGATCTGGCAGCCGCGCACTGGCTTAACGATTCTCACCTTTCCCGGTGTCCCCGCTGAAATGAAGCAGATGTGGCACGAAACCGCCGTGCCCTTTTTGCGCTCCCAAGGCTGGGGCAAGGAAGTAATTTACAGCCGTGTACTGCGTTTCTGGGGCATTCCAGAATCCGTGCTTGCAGAAAAAGTGGCTGCCCAAATTGCCCGCGAGCATCCCACTGTGGCTCCCTATGCGAGCAATGGTGAAGCCCGTCTGCGCATTACCGCACGTGCCAAGGACGAAGCGGCAGCTCAGCAACTGATTCAGCCCGTCGAAGCCGAGATTCGCCAAATTGTGGGTTTAGACTGCTATGGTGCCGATGAGGATACCCTTGCCGGTGTGGTGGGGCGGCTGCTGCAGGAACGACACCAAACAGTGGCGGTGGCAGAGTCCTGCACAGGGGGTGGTCTGGGGGAGATGTTGACGCGCTTGCCAGGGAGTTCTCTCCATTTCAAAGGGGGCGTCATTGCCTATGCCAACGAAGTTAAGGTGAACTTATTGGGAGTGAATCCTCAGGATCTAGAGCAAGAGGGCGCCGTGAGTGCGGTGGTGGCCACCCAGATGGCGCTAGGCGTCAAGACGCGCTTGGCCAGTGATTGGGGTGTCAGTATTACCGGCATTGCTGGTCCGGGGGGAGCGACGCTCACTAAACCCGTGGGACTGGTCTATATTGGTGTCGCACTGCCCAATGGTGAGGTCATGACCCGGGAATTTCGCATTAGCGGTCAACGGGGACGGGATTGGATACGCTATCTGAGCACTATGAATGCCCTAGATCTCCTGCGGCGACAGTTGTTGGTGAATCCATGAGTCACGGTCTGCTCTGGTTACCCCTATTGGCGGTTTTTATTGTGCTGGCAGGGTTGGGTTGGGTCGAGTACCGCAAGCTGGAACACTATCGCCAGTGGGCACAGCAATTTGAAGCCAGTAAGTACGATATTGCTGCTGTTGTTGGTCAGCAGGGCGATCGCCTGACGTGGGGAGAACCAACCCCCAAGGGCATTGTTAATCTGCAAACCTGTCACTTATCAACAGTTCAAAGAGTTTGGGTCGAGTGTAGGGGCCAGGAGATTGAGACAGATACCAGCCCTGCCAAGGGCACCATTCATCTAGTGCTGCAAACCAACACAGGAGAGCACTGTCGCATTCCGTTCACAGAGCTGCCCCTTGCCTTCGCATGGCGCGATCGCCTGCAACCAAAACTTGCAGGTAAAATTGAGGGCGAGTTTGCATAAGTTCTAAACCCCTATGAAACGTATCGTGGCGTTGGTGCCCGGCGGCATTGGTGATCAAATCTTATTTTTTCCCACCCTTGATGATCTCAAAGCCCATTTTCCAGAGGCGCAGTTGGATGTGGTGGTTGAACCCCGGGCCGTGGCTGCCTACCAATTGAGTGGCAGTGTTCACCAAGTGATTCCCTTTAACTTCAAAGACCGCAATGCCCTGGCGGATTGGGCCAACCTGATTGGTACACTGCGGGAGGGAGAGTACGATGCAATTCTCTCCTTAGGGCGGAGTAAAGCGGTGCGCTTCCTGCTGTGGCTGACGGGGATTCCCAAGCGAGTCGGCTTTGCCAAACTCAATCCCTTGGGATTCCTCACCGATGCCATCCCTGTCAACCTTGAGCAGTACAGTGCCGCCACCTACCACGATTTACTCAAAGCCTTTGGGATCACTACCCCCTGTCCCTTGCCCAAGGCAGTGATTACCGCTGCAGATAGGCAGTGGGCAACCGCGGAGCAACAACGCCTAGGCCTTTCCGGTGGGTATCGTCTCTTGCACGGCGGCTCTAGTCAAATGGCCCTCAGCAAGGGGATTAACAAAATTTACCCCCCCACCCGTTGGGTTGAGGTCATCCAGACACTGGCACAGGAGGAGCCACATCTTCCTTTTATTGTGGTTTGTGGGCCTGAGGATCAAGGATGGGTGAGGGCACTGACGCAGGCGCTACCCAACATTAAAATTAGCTATCCTCCAGACTTGCGCAAACTGGCGGCTCTCATGCAACAGGCACAACAGATTCTCTGTACAGACAGTGGCCCGATGCACCTTGGGGTGGCAGTGGGTACCCCCCTTGTGGCGCTTTTTGGCCCTACGGATCCCGCCAAACTCCTGCCGGCGGATCCCCGTTTTCGTGCCGTCAAGTCCACCACAGGCAACATGGCCGATATTCCCGTTTCAGCAGTGATTGAGGCGGCTTGCCATGGCTAGACCGGCGGTCTTTCTTGATCGGGATGGCGTGCTGAACCAGGAGGTGGGCTACATTCATCACCTCGAGGACTTGCAGTTAATTCCGGGTGTTGCCCAGGCAGTCCGACGGCTCAATGATGCGGGGTGGTTTTGCTGCTTAGCTTCTAATCAGTCAGGTCCGGCGCGGGATTATTACAGCATCGATCACGTCCATGCTCTGCACCACAGACTTCAGGAGTTGCTAGCCGCCAGTGCCGGTGCGGTGTTGGATGCGGTTTATTTCTGCCCTGATCTCAGCCGTCCCGAAGGGGGAGTGGTTGCCGACTATGCGGGCTGGACAACCTGGCGCAAACCGAACACGGGAATGCTGGTGGCAGCGGCTTGGGATCATGACTTAGATCTCAGCCGCAGTGTGATGGTAGGCGACAAGGCCACTGATATTGATCTGGCGCGGAATGCTGGCTGCTATGGCATTTTAGTACAAACCGGCTTTGGCGATCGCGTCCTTGAGGGCAGTTATCAGCACGCCAGTCAACCCGATTACATTGCAGAGGACTTAGCCGCTGCCGTAGAGTGGATTTGTACTCACCTTGCCCCCCGTTAGGGATGACTTCATCGCCGGAGTATACCAAATTTCCCCTTGCCCTACTGTTGCTGGTGGTTCTGGGCTACGTACTTGTGGGCTGGTATTTGTCTGCCTATCCTTGGATGTGGTCGGCCTATGCTTCTTTTTTTGCAGCTATTCTAACAGTGTTTCTCGTGGGTGGCACCTCTAGCCTCTTGCGATCGCGCCAGAGCAACCCTAGAAATATCTTTAGTAGCTTAATGATGCGCGTGGGCACCCCCAGTCTCTTTACAGTGCTGGTGCTGAGTACCGCTGTGACCCTTGCCATTATTGCCTTTCGGGTCTTTAGTGTGATTGCCATCCTCATTGGCACCGAAATTCTCGTGCGGATTGAAATGAAAGCCGCCGGCTACAAGAACTGGCAAATTATGCTAGTGGTCATTCAAATGGCGATTTTAGGGGTGTTCATTGGCCGGAGTATTGGGCACTACATACCATCCTCTCCAGAGCAATCATTATCGTTTCTCGTCCTATCCTAAAGGAGTAAGTTTTCTAGAGCACGCAAATTAGTAATGCACAAGCAGTCTTGAGTGCGGCGAATAATCCCCTTACGCTCCAGTTTCCCCAGCACCCGTGTCACCGTTTCTCGCGCCATGCCACTCAGACTACTTAATTCACGGTGGGGTAGATTGGGAATTTCTAAGCCATCGGTTCCCTGTCGCCCTTGACCATCTGCCAAAAACAGCAGAATATCCGCCACCCGTGACATACTATCGGCTTCCCGCAGCCGCAGCCGCCGATTCACTTGCCGTAGCCGTCGTGCCATTAACTTGGCGAGGCGTATTCCTGCTTGGGGTTCAGTATTGACGAGATTGACAAAATCCACCGCGGGCATGTTGGCCACAACCGTCGGTGTTAGGGTAATCACATCCGTTGAGCGGGGCACTTCCTCTAGGGGTGCCATTTCGCCAAAGAGTTCCCCAGGGCCAAGGATATTCAGGGTGATTTCTTTGCCATCCATGTTGTAGGTGCGAATTTTGACCCAGCCACTGAGAATAAAGTAAACCGATGTGCCCCAGTCATTCTCCAGCAGGATCACTCGGTTGGCGGGATGCTGACGTGTCACCACATGGGCTAGGGCTTTCTCTACCACCGCCTGCGGTAAATCCCGAAAAAAGGGCGTATTTTGCAACGATAATTCAGGTGCAGGAGAACTACGCCGTTGTTGCATAGAGGTCAAGGCCGAAAGAACGAGGGCAGAGGTTCAGCAGATAGGTGGTCAGATATGGCTCGAAATGAACACCTGTAATCTTAGCACTGCTATCTATAATCACAGTAAATGTATCTGTAACGTTAGAAAACGCGACCGTGGTCCAATAGTGACGACTGTTGATCTGAACTGTTAGGACATGCTGCCCCTCCCTGCCCTCTCAGTCACATGTACATATCTGTTATTAATCCCTGAAGCAGAGAAAGCTCTATAGATTGCCCTATTATCTGTTTTACTCAGGGTCTTAGGGAAACGACTGCGGAGTGTAAAGTTTATTAAAGACCTTGACTCCTTTGGTTAGCCTTCGTCACAATGAGTTTCATAGGTTGGGATTTGAATTTTATCCTCGTAAGCGGTTTGTCATAACTGCGAGTGAGTCGGTTGTGCCAATGCTAGAAACCCTTGAATTTGTTATTTATCCCGATGGCCGCGTCGTTGAAACGGTGACGGGAATTGCTGGGGCATCCTGTGCTGAGGTGACTGCTGCCATTGAAGCACAACTCGGATGTGTCATTAGCCAACAGCCCACCGCAGAATACTATGCTTCCCAAGAGGAAGAAAATCAATTGGTTGTTCAATCTGTCCCCTCCCAGTGGTAATCGTTGAGGATTGGTGATCCATGTCGCACTTCAGCCAAATCAAAACCCAAATTCGGAGTTTACCTGCTTTACAAGCTGCCCTAACGGACTTGGGCTTACCGTGGCAATCTGGCTCTCAAGAAGTGCGCGGGTTTCGCGGTCAAACCCAAACCGCTCAAGTGGTTGTTCCCCAAGAGAATGGCTATGACATTGGCTTTCGCTGGAATGGCACTGAGTACGAGCTAGTGGCGGATTTGGAGTTTTGGCAGCAGGCATGGTCAGTGGATCGCTTTTTGAATAAAGTTACCCAACGCTATGCTTACCATGCGGTGCTGCAATCTGCAACGGAACAGGGCTTTCAAGTGCAGGCCACAGAACAGCAGGCCGATGGTAGTGTCAAGGTCGTGCTGCAACGCTGGCGTTCCTAGCCTCTCACGCAAATGGATCGGCAGATGGGTCAGCCCCTTGGTTTAGAACCAGAGCTTGGTGGTCAACTGCGCCAAAGTGAATCTCGCAGTGGCTATGAACCTGAACTAGGGGGAGCCCATCGCCAACGCGGTGTCTATGTCGATGAAATTACCTGTATTGGCTGCAAACACTGTGCCCATGTGGCGCGAAATACATTTTATATCGAGCCTAACTACGGGCGATCGCGGGTGGTGCGCCAAGATGGTGACCCCCTTGAACTGATTCAAGAAGCCATTGATACTTGTCCCGTCGATTGCATCCATTGGGTAGATTACACGGAATTAAAACGGCTGGAAAAAGAGCGCCTCGACCAGGTAGTTCCCCTTGCCGGTTTTCCCATTGATCCAGCCACTACACACCGCAAGAAACGGCGATCGCCCCCTAGGGCTAAATAGCATCTTCAGGCATCACAATGAGCGTTGTTCCCTGCCGGCCAATGACAATCACCCGCTGATGTTCGGGAATGACCAAGTGGGGATCGTCACAGCGAGCCTGCCAAGAAATCCCTTCGTACAGTACTCGCCCCGTTTCGCCAGCGGGAATTCTCGTGATTGTTTTGGCCTCGGCGGCTTCCTTGAGCACTGGCGGAACTCGCTTCGGTTGATAGCGCCGCAACAGAAAGACCACAACAATGGAGAGCACCATCCAAAGGAGAATTTGTACTGAAAAGCTGGGAATTAGGAACGAGAGAAATGCAACAATAAGAGCACTGAGGCCGATGGTGGCTTCCATAAAAGCCGTCGGCAAAACAAGCTCCATCACAAAAAGGATGATGGCAAGAATTAACCAAATCAAAAAGGGAGACAGGGGCATTGCTCTTATCACCCAAGATGGCTACTTCAACAATAGCTTAAACTTCCCTGATCCAGTGGGCGGATTTAACTAGTTTGAATACTTCAATGCTCGTCAAAAGATCAATGCTGGTCAAAAGAGCTCTACTGGAACTTACAAGGGTGACCCTGCGTCAGGGGAGCTAGCGCTCAAGGGAGACTCCTCCAATTCTGTACAATGATGAATTTGATGAATTTAATGAGGCAAACAACAATGACGGATCTATTTATCCCCCTGCTGGTGGGACTCTTCACCCTTGGACTGTTGACGAGTTGGCTATGGCGACCGACAGCAACGCCGATTTCCCGTGCTGAACAGGCCAATACCCCTAATTTTGTTGCCGATGCCCCACCGCCGGATGATGAAGGTACACCGCCCCGCCGTGGATAGGCGAGGATTTCCCTAGAAGATTCTAGAACTGGCTAATGGAGTGATCAAGCAGCTTTGGTCAGCAGCACAGCAGTTTCAGGCGGGTTTCTTTGCCTTTGGCCGTGGTCTTTTTTTTATAGCCCGTTATCATCTTTGGGGCTATGTGCTGTTACCTGCCTTCTTGAGCCTCCTTCTGGGGGTAACGCTCATCATTGCTGCTTTCTGGGCTGTTCAAGTCGTTGGCAATTATTGGTTTGTTGCTGAGGAATGGCAGTGGCTCTACCAAGGGTTCATTGATATTTTGGCAACCCTCCTTGCTGTCTTTTTAGCCCTGATTGGCTATCAAACACTGATTCCCCTTGTGGTGATTCCTTTCCTTGGCCCCCTGCTTAACCGTGTTGAAAAAATTACCACGGGACAAACAATCGAGGTGGGGTGGCAGCGTGATTTATGGAATGCCGTTGTCGGTAGCTGGTTTGCCCTGCGGGATGCGGTGGTGCAGGTGATTTTTCTGCTGCTTTCATTTTTAACGGGACCACTGCAACCTGTCGTGATGGCGATCGTCAATAGTTTCTTTCTAGGGCGCGGCAGTTTTGATTACCTCCTTGAAAAACACAGCACTTCTTTAAGGGAGCGCAAACTTTTGACCCGTGCCTATAGGCCACAGATCTATGGCCTTGGTTTGGCGCAGTTTTTGGGGCTGTTGATCCCCTTAGTTGGTTTGGTACTGGTACCGGCAGTGGGGGTGGTGGCTGCTGCTTTGCTCATTCAAGATCATCCACCGCAACAACAGTTGATGGCAGCGAATGCGGTTTCTCGGCGTTGATCTGGCTTGGCAAGGAGGGGCATCAGGGTACTGCTGTTTGCAGTGGCAGGGGCAAGATTTGGCGGTGGTTGCCCTCGATCGCGCCTGTGATACGCAGGAACTCTTGGCATGGATTGATCGGGATGCACCCTCTGGGCAAGCAGCAATGGTGGCGGTGGATGCGCCCCTAATTATTCCCAATCCCAGGGGTATGCGCTCCTGCGATCGCCAGTCCCATCAAGTCCTTGGGCGCTACCATGCTGGCTGTTATCCTGCGAATCAGCAGTCCCCCTTTGCAAGCCACACCACGGGTTTTAGTGAAGCCCTCAGCCAACGGGGCTTTCACCATGCCCCTACCATCGGGCCGCAGCAATCGGGACGGTTTCAAATTGAAGTCTTCCCCCATGCTACGGCGATCGCCCTCTTTGAGCTTGATCAAATCATCAAGTACAAAAAAGGCCGCCTTGCAGAGCGACGCAGGGGGTTAGCTCGTCTTCGAGAGTTAATGACAAGCCGCCTTTGCCACTGTGAGCCGTCCCTAAGGTTGCAGTTCCCGGAAGCACTGCCCACCAGTGGGCGCGATCTCAAAGGGCTGGAAGATCAACTGGATGCGATTCTCTGTGCCTATACAGCAGCCTATTGGTGGTACTGGGGGAGCGATCGCCACTGGGTGTTCGGCACCGAGTCATTTTCACCAGCGCCAGCAACCACCGAGGCCTACCTCACAACAGGATATATCGTTGTTCCCCGTCGCTAACTTTCACGATTGCGGTAGCGCTGCAGTTCCGTGCGTAGGGCCGCAATTTCAGCGCGCAAATCATCAATCAGAGCTTGCCAATCCACCCGTTGGCTCCCCCGCGGCACCACCATTTCGGCTTCTTGGCGGGCACGAGTCTGTACCTCTTCCATGAATTCATGGAGCCGCTGCCGCTGCTCGGCATCAAATCGCCCCACTTGACTTAGGAATTCGACAAACAAATGCTGCGCCTGATCACGCAGGAGCGTTGCGGTCGCTCGACCAAGGAAAAAGGCCTCCAGCGGCGATTGACTCATAGGAGTGTCGTTCCTCATAGGTTGCGTCTCTCAATCCCTGAGTGTAACAAAGTTTTACAGTCAACAGGCCTTGCCTTGTCCCCATTCCCCAGCTTTTTCCTATAGAAGAGATAAGAAACTCTTTGACATTTTACTAGCCAAGTTATCCCCAGAAAAGCATAGAATTACTTCAATTAAATCTCCTCTTATCATAGCTATAAGCAAGGTACAAGGATACTCCCTCAGGGCTATGGGTTCCTCTCAATCATGCTCTAGCTATGAAACCCTCTCTAAATTCGCCAAAAGGGACAGAAATGCTAACCAATTTAGTTAATCGAGTTCACTTTCGCTATTGGCGTGGCGATCTCTTTGGTGGGCTAACTGCCGCCATTGTTGCCTTGCCAATGGCCTTGGCCTTTGGGGTCACCTCTGGGGCTGGTGCAACGGCGGGACTCTACTGCGTGGTCTTTCTTGGCTTTTTTGCAGCTCTTTTTGGGGGCACGCCAACACTCATTTCCAATCCCACAGGGCCAATGACCGTCGTGATTACGGCAGTGATCACCCGACTGACCAGTGAATATCCCGAACAGGGGTTATCCATGGCCTTTACGGTGGTGATGCTAGCGGGCTGTTTTCAAATCCTCTTTGGTCTGTTGCGGCTGGGCAAATACATCACCCTCATGCCCTACACCGTGATTTCTGGCTTTATGTCGGGGATTGGCCTGATCATGATCCTGCTGCAAATTGGCCCACTGTTGGGGCACAGCAGTAAAGGTGGGGTCTTGGGGGCAGTGCAAAACTTGCCAGAGTGGATTCAAACACTGAACCCAGCGGCCCTTACTTTGGGCTTATTCACCCTTGGACTCATTTATTTCACACCCCAGAAAATTCGTCGGCTTGTGCCGCCACAGCTCCTCGCCTTGGTTTTGGGCACGATTCTATCAGTGGTCTTTTTTGCGGATGCCGGTTTGGCCCGCATTGGCACAATTCCCACTGGTCTGCCAGAGTTTGTGCCGCCGACTTTTACGCTGCCTGCTCTGAAAACGATGATTGTGGACGGGGCAATGCTGGGGATGCTCGGCTGTATTGATTCGCTCCTTACCTCGGTGATTGCCGATAGCATTACCCGTACCCAGCATGATTCCAATAAGGAACTGATTGGCCAAGGTATTGGTAACCTGCTGTCTGGCTTGTTTGGTGGTCTGCCCGGTGCCGGTGCCACGATGGGCACAGTGGTGAATATTCAAGCGGGAGGACGCACCTGCTTATCGGGTATGATCCACGCCGTGATTCTGCTGATGGTGGTGCTGTGGGCTGCACCGTTGACGGAACCGATTCCCAATGCGGTCTTGGCGGGGATTTTAATCAAGGTGGGGATTGACATCATCGACTGGAATTTTCTCAAACGTGCCCACCTCCTGTCGCTGCGGGCGGCTTTCATTATGTATGGCGTGATGCTGCTGACTGTCTTTGTGGACTTAATTGTAGCTGTGGGGGTTGGGGTCTTTATTGCCAATATGCTGACGATCAAGCGCTTGGCGGATCTGCAATCGGAGGAGGTGAAGGCGATTACCCACGCTGATGATCAAGCACCCCTGACCGCCGAGGAAAAAGCACTCTTCCACGAAGCTAAGGGTCAACTGTTGCTCCTCCACCTTGGGGGCCCGATGAGTTTTGGCTCCGCTTGGGCAATTTCGCAGCGGCAGGCAATCATGGCGGACTATAGGGTGCTGATTCTGGATGTCAGCAGTGTGCCGCTGTTGGGGGTGACGGCAGCGCTGGCCATTGAGTCACTCATCCAAGAGGCGCAAAAGCATGGTTTAGCGATTTTTCTGGTGAATGGTTCCGCAGATAAGGTGCAACAGCGGCTCCAACGCTTTCGCATTTTGGATCGGTTGCCCGCTGATCATGTGGTGAGCGATCGCCGACAAGCCCTTGAAAAGGCCATCCAGTTTCTTCGCCAACCAAAGGAATTGCTGGAGGTGACAACGGGTAGCTAGGAATAGCGGGAGACGGCAGGGTTTCCCTGCACATACCACCGCCACGGAATCTCCTGCCCCTGGGAAATGCCAATGCGGGTGGTCTGCACCACCGGGTCTGTCAGGGGCTGGGGTGGTTTTTCTAACCAGAGACCGCTCTCTTGCCCTAGCATCAGGCCAGAAAGCCGGCGATCGATCCCCAGGACTCGGCACAGTTTTCCCGGACCAGCGGCCCTAGGGGGCGGCAAGGGCGGGCTGAGCATCTCTAGGGCACGAATGAGAACAGCACTGGCAAAGTTTGGGCGATCGCTAGCGATATTCAAGCAGTGGTGAATGCCATAGATTTGATAGACATAGATGGTGCCCGGTGCCGCAAACATGGGAGCATTGCGAGCAGTTTGGCGACGGTAGCCATGGCAAGCGGGATCCCCTGCCATATAGGCCTCGGTTTCGACAATGCGGCCACGGTAGAGCTGACCATTGGCCTGTTGGCGCACGAGAATACACCCCAGTAATTCTTCAGCGACCACTGGGGCAGGACGAGCAAACCAATCAAGGGGCAGACACTGGTCTTGCTCAATGGAAACTCTGTTCAAGCCACAAATCCTCCATCAAGGCATGGCGTAGCGGCCCATTCAAGCCAGAGACGGTGTAGAGCATTGCTTCACGATAGAGACGCTGCACGGTGTGACTCAACATTAAGGCACTGCCACCCGTTGTAATCAGGGCAGCTTGAGCTGCTTGGACGGCAAGGTGGATGGCGGCGGCGCGCAGTTGGGCATGGTAGGGGGGATTGACCTCCTCTAGCTCCCTTTGAATCTGGTCGTAAAGGCGGTGCCAGCGATCGCGCAAGTGGTGATAGAGGTCTTTGGCGTCGACACTCTCGGCTAGAATCTGCAAACTAGCACGGGCACAGCCCATGGGGGCGGCACTGCTCCGCAGCAACTGCTGGCGATCGCGAATAGCCAGCCAATCTGCCGCAGCGATACCCACCACCTCTGCCGGCGGGACTAACCAATCCACCAGCTCTGCCTGCACCGTTTGGGTTGAGGGCACAGCAGCTAGAGGTAGGGGCAATGAGAGGTGCAAAATGCCGCCGCCGGCCTGTTGGGCGTTGATAAAAGGCATGAGGGCAAAGAGAATACGCTGATCCGGTAGGGGAGCGGCAGCGATAAACATTGTCATGTGCTGAAAGCCACTGAGCCAGGGCAACGTTCCCCGCAGGAGATAGCCCTCACTGGTGGGTTGAGCTTGCAGCTCCCCTAGGTTGTGGCGCAGATGGGAAAAGCTGATACCCACCAACACCTGCCCCTTCATTAAGTCCGCCAAGTAGGCTTGGGCAACGCTCCCTTCAGGGTGTTCGAGAATGATGCCCAAGGCGGATTGATGTTGTGCCACCAAAAAGGCAAGGGCACCGGAGGTTTGTGCCAGTTGTAAGCTCAAATGCCACAGCGTACGGCGATCGCACTCCAATCCCCCGACTGCTTTGGGTACCCCCAAACGAAAAATGCCCAAGTTTCCTAAGGCTTGCAGGCTCTCCGATAAAAGGGAGTTTTGCTGATCAAGGCGGTTGGCCATGGGAGCGACAACGCCAGTGAGGTATGTCTGAATGTCCTTTAGAAGAGGCTGCGCTGCCAAATCAGCAAAAGCTAGGGCATCCATAGCTCAGGAGTAGGCCAGATGGGCACGGGGGTTGTAGGACTCAATGGCCTGAAGCTGCCGGTAGAGATCCCGTTCGGCATCGCTCAGTTGGGGCGGCAGCGTAATTACAATTTCCACCAGTTGGTCACCGCGATCGCCATCGGGACGAGGGTAGCCTTTACCCGCCAGTCGCAAACGCTGCCCTGTCCGTACCCCTGCTGGAACCATCATTTTTACCCAACCATCCAGGGTCGGAGCTTCAATTTGCCCCCCAAGGGCAGCCTCACTGGGGGTCACGGGCAGTTCACAGACAATGTCATAGTCCTCCAGGCGAAAGAGGGGATGGGGAGTCACTTGAATTTTCAGATAAAGATCACCGCCACCAGTGCCTTGACCCCGCAGCCGAATCCGCTGACCGGTAACCATCCCCGGTGGCAGCGTCACTTCTAGGGAGCGCCCATCTCCAAGGCGAATCCGCTCCCGTCCTCCTTCGTAGGCTTTTTCGAGGGGGATTTCTAGGGTGGCTTCAGCATCGCGACGACTCACAGCGGTATAGACGGTTTTGACGGTGCCGGGGCGAAAGTAGTCTGTCTCTATGGTAGACGAGCGACGGGGGGGATCCGCAGAAACCGTAGAAGTGCGGGGCGATCGCCGACCCAACAGTTGATCCAAAAACTCTTGAAAATTATCTTCACTGAGGTCGGGTTCTTCCCTAACACTAGTACCATTGCGACGAGCCATAGGGGTGCGTTGGGAAGGGCGAGTGCGAAAGCCAGGCTGTGACCAATATTCACCGTAGCGATCGTATTGCTCACGGCGAGCCGGATCACTGAGGACTTGGTAGGCTTCACTAATGTCTTTGAACTTCTCTTCAGCGGCGCGATCGCCGGGATTCAGATCGGGATGATACCGCCGAGCCAGCCGCCGATAGGCGCGCTTAATCTCCTCAAGGCTGGCATCCCGATCCACGCCCAAAAGCTGGTAGTAATCTCGAAAATTACGCATCGACAGTCCTAATCTACACTCACAGTTGCCGCAAAGAATACAAAAAAGCCCTACCAGTCGTCGTCATCCCAATCGTCCCATGGGGCTGAATCACTGCGCTGGGAGTAGCTGCGGGAACGCCGCGTGCGGGGTGGCTCATCCCATTCATCCTCATAATTATCGCGCCGCCGCTCTCGACCCCGCACCGCATCGAGACCTTTATTCACCGCTTCCCTAAGGTTGGGCAGCTTAAAGATCTCTTCATCGTCTTCCGCCTCCTCTTCCCTCAGGCGCAGTTGACGGACAAAGTCGTAGAGCCGCTCTTCAAGGGCAGCGTAGGTGAGGTCAATCTGGCGATCGTCCTCATTGCGAATGGCCTCCTGCAATTGCCGCACTAGAGCCTCAATACCACGGCGCTGCTCAGCGGCAAATTGATAGCCAAATTCCTGAGCCGCTTCCCGCAATTGGCGTTCAGCTCGGTTCATCAAATCCTGGGCGCGGTTGCGCTTCTCAATGCGGGCCCGCCGCTGGCGATCGCCCGCTGCATTGGACTCAGCATCCAAGAGCATCTGCTGAATTTCCTCTTCACTCAGGGTTGATGCCCCCTGAATGACCACACTTTGCTCACGGCCGCTAAAGCGATCCAAGGCCACCACTTGGAGCAGGCCATTGGCATCCAAGTCAAAGGACACTTGAATTTGGGGCACCCCCCGAGGCGCTGGCGGAATGCCGGTTAACTTAAAGCGTCCCAGGGACTTATTGTGGGCTGCCAGTTCCCGCTCCCCCTGAACCACGTGGATTTCTACTTGGCTTTGGTTATTTTCTGAGGTTGAAAAAATATCGGAGCGACGCACCGGAATCGTCGTATTGCGGGGAATCAGCACCTTAGTCACGCCGCCAATGGTTTCCACCCCTAGGGAAAGGGGCGTTACATCCAACAGCAGGATATCTTTCACATCCCCTGCGAGAATCCCTGCTTGAATCGCAGCACCGACAGCCACCACTTCATCGGGGTTGACATTTTGCTTCGGTTCACGGCCAATCATCTGCCGCACCAGATCCTGCACCATGGGCATCCGCGTCGCACCACCCACAAGTACCACGGCATCAATTTGACTGGGGGTTAAATGGGCGTCCATCAGGGCCTGTTCGACCGGATAGCGCAGCCGTTGCAGTAGGTCTTGGCTAAGGTCCTCAAATTGGCGACGACTGAGGGTGGTTTCAATGTGTTTCGGCCCCTCTGCTGTGGCAGTGACAAAGGGCAGATCGATATTGGTTTCCAGTAGGCCGGAAAGTTCAATTTTGGCTTTTTCGGCAGCATCAGTGAGCCGTTGCAGCGACTGGCGATCGCGCCGTAAATCAATGCCTTCCTTAGCAAGGAAGTCTTCGGCTAGCCAGTCCACAATCAACTTATCAAAGTCATTGCCCCCCAGTTGAGTATCGCCGCTGGTGGCCTTCACTTCAAACACGCCATCACCGACCTCGAGAATGGAGACATCAAAGGTGCCACCGCCCAGGTCAAAAACGAGAATCGTCTGCTCCTGCTGGCGATCGAGACCATAGGCCAGCGCTGCCGCGGTGGGTTCATTGATAATGCGCCGCACATTGAGACCCGCAATACGTCCAGCATCACGGGTCGCTTGCCGCTGCGAGTCATTAAAGTAGGCGGGTACAGTAATCACCGCATCGGTGACGGGTTCCCCTAGGTAGCGGCTGGCATCCTCCACCAGCTTGCGCAAGACCATGGCTGAAATTTCTTCGGGGGCAAATTCCCGTTGCAGCCGTGGGCACTTGATGCGCACTTTCCCCGATTCATCGCGGCGAATCGTATAGGGTACCCGCTTGGACTCCGCCGTTAGTTCACTGTATTCGCGGCCAATAAAGCGCTTCACGGCATAGAAGGTGTTTTGGGGATTGAGCACCGCCTGCCGTCGCGCCAACTGCCCCACAAGGCGCTCGCCGTCTTTGCCAAAGGCCACCACAGAAGGAGTGGTGCGGGAGCCTTCTGCATTGGCAATCACAACGGGTTTTCCCCCTTCCAGTACAGCAATGACGGAATTGGTTGTCCCCAGATCAATGCCAACAATTTTGCCCATGCCGCTTGAACGACTCCGCACTGGTTAGAATAAATGAATAGCGTTATAGTAACGGATTATTTACCCTTTGTTACGCTTATTCGATTGTACGAGATCTGCCCCAGACCGTCAGAATCACTCTTTCCCCTGTGCTGCGCGATCGCTACAACGATATGGACAACTTCCGTCCCCCCACCTCACCTTTACCGCTGCTCATCTGTGGATTCTAACGGTTAAGATGACAGGCAAGAGGTTGCAGCACAGCTTATCAACTGTTGCTACGCCCAATTCCGAGAAGGAGACTGTTCTATGCTACACCGCAAGCTTTATCAACTCTATACCGACGGCCAAGAAGTCTGGATTTACTTGCGGGATCAACAACGCCTGATTGACCGGGCACGCATTGTGGACATCGAAGGAAATGTGGTTACCATCCGCTACGAAACGGAGGAAGACGACGAAGTGTGTGCTTGGGAAGAGATCGTCAATATCGAAAGTATTGGCTCCATTTCACGGCGGCTCGCAGCAGTTCCCCGAGGCTATGCAGAGCTACCCATTGCTGATGAATGTCCAGAGGCGGAGCAACTGCCGAAGCATTCCTCGGAAACCGAACACGAGCGTTAATTCTTACTCATGCGCTCAGCCCCCGTTGTGGAGGAAATAGCCACGATTGATGCCCAGTATATGGGGCGCTGCCTTGAGTTAGCGGCTCGGGCCAAAGGCCGCACGGCTCCGAATCCCCTCGTGGGCTGTGTGATTGTGGCGGAGGGACGCGTCATTGGGGAGGGGTTTCATCCCAAGGCAGGGGAACCCCATGCCGAGGTCTTTGCCCTGCGCAGTGTCAGCGAGAGCGATCGCCCCCTCCTCAGCAAGGCCACCCTCTACGTCAACCTTGAACCCTGCAACCACTATGGCCGCACACCCCCCTGTACCGAGGCAATTGTTGCTGCTGGTATTCCCAAGGTGGTGGTGGGCATGATTGATCCGAATCCTCAAGTGGCCGGAGCAGGGGTAGAGCGGCTGCGCGCAGCGGGCATAGAAGTCACTGTTGGCGTGCGGGAAGCAGACTGTCAACGCCTGAACGAAGCGTTTGTCCATCGGGTGCGCTACCAGCGTCCCTTTGGCATTTTTAAGTACGCCATGACCCTCGATGGCAAAATTGCCTCTAGGGCAGGTCATAGTCTCTGGGTGAGTGGCGAAGCCGCACGCGCCATGGTGCATCAACTGCGCTCTGAATGCGATGCTGTCATTGTGGGGGGCAATACCGTGCGGCTGGATAATCCCCTCTTGACCTCCCGCCATGAGCACAATCCCCTACGGGTGGTGATGAGCCGTACCCTTGATCTGCCGCGGGATGCCTCTTTGTGGGAAACAACCACCGCTGCGACCTTGGTGGTTACTTCCGCTTCGCCCCAGCATCCCCTAATTCCCCAACTGCAGGCACAGGGTGTGGAGGTGGTGCACCAAGAGCCGCTAACACCGACCGCCGTTATGGCACTGCTTTATCAACGGGGCATCATGACCGTGCTTTGGGAATGTGGCGGTTCCCTCGCAGCGGCAGCGATCGCCGAAGGCATGGTACAGAAGGTGTGGGCGTTTATTGCGCCAAAAATTATCGGTGGCTTCGATGCCCCCGCCCCAGTGGCCGATTTAGGCTTAACCAAAATGCATGAGGCCTTGTGCCTAGAGGACGTGACTTGGCAAGCCGTGGGCGAGGACATTCTCGTAGTGGGCTACCTACCGTCTAGGCCTCCGGTTCCGTCACTTCAATAATGGTGCAGCCCGTTTCTGTGGGGGGGGTATCCGCCTGCTCATAGAGCAAATCAATCCACAGGGACTCTGGGTAAGGCTTACGGCTAGAGACATAAAAAAGCCAATGCTGGCTGACGTTGAGGGACTCGCGCCGCAGCTTGGCCATTGCAGGGGTTGTAATCAGCCGTAAGGCGGCGTTGGCATTGCGCCACTGCTCAATAATTCCAGCGGCGACCCGCAGGATTTCCCCCTGGCTATTTTCTAATTCCAAAATGGCATCAATGTGGATACTCTCCCACCAGTGCCGTGGATCCCTGAGATCCAATCCTTGGCCATCCATATAGTCAATCAGGTTGGGGAGATGTGCGCGAATGAAGTTTTGGACAACACTAAATGGAGGAAAAGGGCGCAAAACTTTGAGGTGGCTCGCTGTTTGTTGAAACCACAGCTTGTGGTAAGTCATGGGAACGAAGCTCCGTCAGAAAGGCGATCGCCAAAAATCGTTACAAACTCGTTTATTCTACCAAGCAAGCTTGCTTTGATTGTCCCTAGGAGCAAAGATGAATATGTGCCACTTTTAACTCAATTTGGCACAAGTGTTATAGGACAATTTGGGTGTAACAGCCAACGATAAGAAGGATATCAACTCAGTTAAATTATTAAAAAAAATTATAAATACTGATTGGCTAACTTTACTCTACTTATTCATTTATTGGCAATAACGATTTTTCTTTCACGGGCACTAATCCAGCTCAAGTCAGGATGAATTCAGGTTTTTTGATTATTAGCCAGCAGGTAGAAAATTCGTATTTTTATTTTACAGCAGATAACTCATCCCCCAGAGATGGCAAAGCAAGGCAGAGGGGAGACTTGTCATTTGGTTGGGGATTGGGTAAAGTCACCTAGAAGTTTCGTCGTGGTGCCAAAACACCCTTTGCATCAACAACAGATTGGGACAGTTTTAGGCATAGCTGCGGCGAGTGGCCTCCGGCTACCTTGAAGCATTGCTCATGATGTGTGTTCTCAGTTCACTGCTTTGTTGAATCACTGTAGATTTTGTGTGCGAGGAGGATTACCTTGAGCAACAATAGTTTGACCTCTACCGCCTCTCAGGATGCACCGCTTGTGTCTGCTGCTATGCTTGGTCGTTCGCTGCGCTCCCTTTGTTCCTATCTGCCCCTGCTGGGTACCTTTGTTCTGATTCAGCCTACCCACGCCCTTGATCTGACCACTCTTGCGAACGATCTGGGTTCAAAGGACGTGCGCCCCGAATCTCTCAGCATGCCCTCTCTTTTCAGCCCCGAAAGCCAAGACTCCCCTGCTGAATTTGAAAATCTTTTATCCGCCGACAAAACCAACTTCCTCGTGGATGTTAGCCAAGGGGCATGGCAACGCACTATCCAGCCGCAGGTGAGTTTTGCCCCCCTCTCCCTGAGAAGACCAGCGCTGACCCTTTCTGCCTCTGCTTCCTTTGACCACCTCAGTCGTCCATTTGAACCCACCTTCAAAGTGGTGGATCGTCGGGTTCGCACTAATAGCTTGGCAGATCTGGTGACTCAAGCCACCACCTCTGTTGTTGCTTCCTTGGCCATTGATACCCCCTTTGGGATGGGTGGCTCTTTGGAACAAACCACGGCCAACGTTGAACCACAATTCGCCGAGGGGGAAACCACGCCCCTCTCCGAGCGGGTGACATTTGTGAATTCCTCAGCAGCACCTACTTCCACTTCAACCCTAGGGTCTGTCCCCTTTGGGCGTGCTTCTGAGCGGCAGCGTCGCACTAGCCCTGCTCTGCTTGCAGTCCAGCAAACCCCTACTCGCCCGGCTCTACTCCAGCCTAGCGTTGTGAGGCGCCCGCAAACAACAACGGTAACGGTACCCACCCCTGCCGCTGTACAACCCATTGCGCCCCCTGTGCCCGTCAAGGTGGCACGCTCAATTATCAATCCACCGTTACCCAGTCCTCTTGACTTACCCCCTCTACCGAACGCCGATCGCTTCCTGCCGAGCCTAACCACGAACTTTATTTGGCCGGCGCGGGGGGTGTTGACTTCTGGCTTTGGCCCCCGCTGGGGACGGATGCACCGGGGGATTGATATTGCGGCTCCCATTGGCACGCCCATTTATGCTGCCGCTGCCGGTGTGGTCACCTACTCCCAGTGGAACTCTGGTGGCTACGGCAATCTGGTGGAAATTCGCCACGCCGATGGGACGCTGACGCTCTATGCCCACAACCATCGCAACTTGGTACGTGTGGGTCAATACGTTGAGCAGGGTCAGCAGATTGCCGAAATGGGCAGTACTGGACGCAGCACAGGCCCCCACGTCCACTTTGAAGTGCATCCCCAAGGGCAGGGGGCTGTTAACCCAATGATCTTCCTGCAACGCAGCCAAGGGTAGTCATTGACGGTCTATTTTGTGGGTGCGGGGTTAGGTACCCCCGACTCTCTCACGCTCGAAGCATGGACCTGCCTTCAGCAGGCGCAGGTGGTTCTTTACGATGCCCTGCTCTCCCCTAGCCTCCTTGAACTCACCCCCGCTGATTGCTTGCGGGTGGCGGTGGGCAAGCGCGCAGGAACTGAGGCCGTTCCGCAATTGGAAATCAACCGCCTTTTAGTGGCCTACGGCCAGCAGTATCGGCGGGTTGTTCGTCTCAAAAGTGGCGATCCGGGGCTGTTTGGCCGTTTGCATCAGGAACTTGAGGCTGTCTTGGGGGCAGGTTTAGAGGCTGTGGTGATTGCGGGGGTGTCCTCAGCGCTGGCGGCACCTTTATTGGCTGGCATCTGTGTGACAGCAAAGGACGTGAGTCAGTCCGTAGCCATTCTGTCGGGGCATGCACCAGAGACACTTCCCTGGCCAGCGATCGCCCAAATGGAGACGCTGATTTTTTTGATGGCCACCCGTTCCCTGCAATATATTGCTGAGGAATTGCTGCGGCAGGGGCGATCGCCCACCGAAGGATTGGCGATTCTGCAATGGGCGGGGCAACCCCAGCAACAATTCTGGTTTGGCACCCTAGAGACCTATCTGAAGACGCCTCACTTTCCAGACATGGCTCCTGCGGTCGTTGTCATTGGCGCGATCGCCCAAAAACGCTACCCGTTGGCTAGTCTAGATCTGGTCTTTCCTGAATTTTTGAGGATTTCCCCATCATCAATGTCTCCCCTCTACGGCAAAACGATTCTCGTCACTCGTGCGGCAGCTCAAGCGAGTGAGTTTACTCAGCAACTTATAGCAGCCGGTGCCACCGTTTTAGAAATGCCGACACTGGAAATCGTTCCCCCTAGTTCTTGGCAGCCCCTCGATCGGGCCCTGGCAGAACTCGATACCTTTGACTGGCTGATTCTGACTTCCCACAATGCCGTTACGTTTTTTATGAAACGGTTACACAGTCATGGCAAGGATAGCCGTGCCCTCGCGGGTCTCAAGATTGCTGTCGTCGGTGAAAAAACTGCCCAAACCCTTAGCAGTTACGGCTTAGGGGCTGACTTCACCCCCAGGGAATTTGTCGCCGATGCCCTAGTGGTAGAATTCCCAGAACCTGTGGCCGGGTTGCGTTTTCTTTTTCCACGGGTTGAAAAGGGCGGACGACCCGTCCTAGGGGAGGCCTTTACGGCGGCTGGGGCTGAGGTGGTTGAGGTGCCTGCCTACAATTCATGCTGTCCCCAAACCGTTGATGCCCAAGTTTTAGGAGCGCTGCAAGCGGGTCAAGTGGATATGGTCACGTTTACCAGTTCTAAGACGGTGAAACACTTTTGCCAATTAGTGGGTCCTCAGGCGGCAGAGTTACTTCAGAATGTGCAGATTGCCAGTATCGGGCCGCAAACCTCCCAAACTTGCCGTGAGCTCTTGGGACGAGTGGATACTGAAGCCACAGAGCATACCCTGGAGGGACTCCTTCAGGCATTATTACGGATAGCTTAGGACTTGGGGATAAAGAAGGTACCTCAATCCGCTAGTGTGAAAAAAGGACTGTTGTAAAGCAATTGTGGAGCATGACCCACGCAACCGATGTGTTGACGCTTGGCCGTTGGATGGCGGCGGATTTTAGTAACCAAGCGCAAGCCTTTGAGAATCCTCCCTTCTATGCCCATATTCGGGTGTGTATGCGTCCCCTTCCCAGTGGTGTTCTGGAGGGTATTGCCCTTTATGTGGAACAGGCCTATGACTATCTCCTAGGCGTCCCCTACCGCACACGGGTTTTGGAACTAGTGCCCGCCAATGATCACATTGTCATTAAAAATTATGTACTCAAGGATGAAAAACGCTTCTTTGGGGCAGCTCGCGATCGCCAGCGGCTTCAGGCCATGCGAGCCGATGATCTTGAACTCCTCTGTGGCTGCAATATGCTCACCTACTGGACAGGGCATAGTTTTCGCGGTGAAGTGGAGCCGGGCAAAGCCTGTAAAGTCGTGCGTAAGGGACGGGAAACCTATCTCGATAGCACGTTTGAAATTGACGGCGATCGCTTCATTAGCCACGATCGCGGACGGGATCCCGAAACCGATGAGCACGTTTGGGGATCCGTAGCCGGCCCCTTTCACTTTGTCCGCTGGCAGAGCTTTGCCGATGAAATTATTGCCTAGGTGGCTTGCCAATCTGGCAACGGCTTGCCTTGATAATACAGGCGAAAGAGTCCCCAAGCTCCTAGGGCGATCGCTACCAAGCTGACCACTTGAGCAATTCGCAGAGGGCCCAGCATCAGGCTATCCATGCGCAGCCCTTCAATCCAAAAGCGACCCAAGCTGTAGGCGATGGCATAGACCATCAGAAGCGTCCCCGGCTTTTGATAGCGAGGTTGACGAAAGAGCCACAGCAGGAGCAGAAAAACCCCCAAATTCCAAAGAGACTCATAGAGAAACGTGGGGTGGTAATAGGCTTCGTTGATTAGCTGAGGAGGACGCTGCGGCGCAGGGATATAGAGTTTCCACGGCAAATCAGTGGGGGCACCAAAGGCCTCAGAGTTGAAAAAATTACCCCAGCGACCAATGGCCTGTCCCAAAACCAATGAAGGGGCAACCACGTCCGCCACTTGCCAAAAGGAAAGCCGCTGCACATAGGTAAAGATAGCCATCGCCACCATGCCACCGAGAATGGCGCCGTGAATGGCAATGCCGCCTTTCCATATTTGAAGCACTTGATCTAGATGTTTTTGATAAAAGCCCCAGTTAAAGGCGACGTAATAGAGTCGTGCAGCGGGAATAGCTGCAACCACAAGCCAAATGGATAGATCCGCAATCTGATCAGGGTCAATCTGCCGCTGGCGTGCCAAGCGCTGACTCAGCCAGAGGCCAATAAAAACAGCGACAGCAATCAATAACCCGTACCACCGAAGGGTGATAAACCCTAGCTCAAGGGTGGCACCGGGGGATTGGAAAGTGGCGATCATGCCTAGGGCAAGTTCTAAACGGCGCGAGCAGTCTGAATGACAGTGGCAAAGGCATCGGCATCCAGGACAGCCAATTGAGCCAGCATCTTGCGATTCAGTTGAATGTCTGCTTTTTTCAGGGCACCCATGAGTTGACTGTAGCTCATGCCATGTTGACGCGCAGCAGCGTTAATGCGGGCAATCCAGAGCCGCCGAAAGTCGCGTTTGCGCCGCCGGCGATCGCGATAGGCATTGCACAGTGCCTTCATGACCACCTGATTTGCCGTGCGGAAGAGCTTCGAGTGCCCCGCCCGATAGCCCTTGGCGAGCTTGAGAATTTTTTTACGCCGTTTGCGGGCAACGTTACCCCGCTTGACCCTTGCCATAGTTCAACTTCACCCTTAATCAAAAACTGAAAAACTGAAAATTGATAAATTAAGCGTAGGGCAGCATCAGCGATACTCGCTCAATATCCCGTGGATCGACCAGGGCTTTATGGGAAAGACGATTCTTGCGATCGCTCCCCTTGTGTTCGAGTAAGTGATTTTTGTTGGCCTTGCGGCGGACAAACTTACCACTGCCCGTCGTCCGAAATCGTTTAGCAGCAGCGCGACGTGTTTTTAGCTTTGGCATAGCTTTGCCCTATTTTAGACACAGCTTACTAGTGTACTATTTTGAAGAGAGTCTTGGCAAGCTGCATGGAACTGGAGTTTATTCCTGTCGAAGAGTTTTATTTTGCCCTTACACTGGCCATGCGTACCCTCGAAGATTTGGGCGATGCGGCATTTGTGGAGCGGGTGCGATCGCGCTTGCAAGAGCGGTTTGGTCAGGCCTCGACTGTGGCTGCTGCCAAGCAAAACACCTTTAACTATGTCTTTCGGGTCAAGGGGGTTGACAATAGTCCGGCACCGCAATTAATCCTTTCGATTGCCGACTGGCAGGGGAAAATCCGCCTCAGCAGTGACTACGGCTGGACATTGGATGCACAGCGCAAAACCATCCGCACTGAAAAATTTGGCGATCGCCCCCAATTTTGCCAACAGGTGAAAGCCTACTTAGCCCAATGGCTGGAACTGCCGCAATTTCTCGAGGCCTAAATGTTTGACCTAGGAACCGCCCTTGACACAGCCATTAAAATCTGGTCGGTGGTGCATACCCCCTTTTTGCCCCCAGATCGGGTGGTGGAGGTACTAGGCACCCTTGAGCAACGAGCCGATGTCCATGGCCTAGCCTGGGGAGGGTATCCTCAAGCGGAGCGCTGTCGGCTGGCGATCGCCCCCATTGAACTTCGTCTTGAGGAGCAACAGCCTCCCCTGGCTTTGGTGCGAATCACCGGCAACTTTCTCTTTGATGCGGCTACCTACAGTGATTTTGAGCAAGCGATCGCCAATGGGGGTCTCGAAGAAGGGGATTATGGGGATGTCATTCTCCTGGGAGAACGGGGAGCACAGGTCATTCTCATCCCTGAGAAAGTCTCCACCCTACAAAAAGAGTTAAAACAAGTGCGCACAGTACCGGTGACTGTTGATCTCTGTGACTGGTCAGAACTGGCCGTAGCGCCCCCCCAACGGAAATCCCTCAGTACCGTCGAAGCATCATTGCGCTTGGATGCCGTGGCCTCAGCCGGATTTGGGGTTTCCCGCAGTAAGATGAGCGAGTGGATTAGCCAAGGGCTAGTGCGGGTCAATTGGCAAATGGTGCAGCAACCGCGGCATCTCCTTAAGGTCAATGACCTCATTGCCATTCGCGGCAAAGGGCGATTGCAGATTCAAGCCATTCAAGTCACCAAGAAGGAGCGCTACCGCATTCAGATGGAGCGGATTCGCTAAAGCGATGGATCTACTGCTATCGAAATTGCTGCCACCGCTGCTGTATCCATTGTCTTTGGCCTGTTGGGCGCTAGTTTTTGCCATTGTGCGCTTTTGGCGTGCCCCCAAACAGGCAGCGATCGCCCTGGTCATTGCCCTAGGTATTTTACTCTTGAGCGGGAATGACTATGTGGCAGCCGCTCTTATTGCTTCCCTAGAGCGGCAGTATTATTTACCCCCTGATCCGATGCCCAAAGCTGCAGCCATCGTTGTTCTCGGTGGTGCTGTTGTTCCCCAAAGCGCCCCGCGCCCTTGGATCGAAGTCACAGAAAAAGGCGATCGCATTCTCTACGGTGCCCACCTCTTTCGCCAAGGCTATGCCCCCCACCTCATCCTTAGTGGTGGCCGCATTGACTGGCTCAGCGAACCCTTTCAGCGGGGCGAGGCGACAGATATGGCGGAAATTGCCACCACCTGCGGCGTGCCAATGGACAAGATTCTGCTGGACACCACCTCCCTAAATACCTATGAAAATGCCGTGAACGTCAAAGCCCTTCTTGAAAAACATTCCATTCAGGGAGAGCTACTGCTGGTGACATCCGCCTACCACATGCCCCGCGCCGTCGCCATTTTTCATCGTTTGGGGATGAACATCATTCCAGCACCCACAGACTATCGCTACCCCTCGATCGCGCGATCGCCCAGCTGGCAAAACCTGTTCCTCAGCCTGATCCCCAATCCCTACAACGTGGACATCACCACTATTGCCCTGCGGGAATATCAAGGTCTTCTCATTTATAGGCTGCGCGGTTGGCTTTAGAGGGCTTGGGCACGCAGAAACGCCTGACACACCTCCACAAAGGCAGGGGCTGACTCATAGGGCAGGACATTGCGCCCCGGAATTACCTCCCCTTGCACATTGGGAAATGTCTTGGCATAAAACTCTAGGCGTTCTGCAGGTGATTCAGCCCCACCATCGCGACTGATACTGGAAGCCTGATCCCCCATCACCACAAGCACCGGTTGACGAATATCCCGCATTTTCTGACGGTAATCCCGCCGCCAAAAACCCGCGAGGAAAGAGTACACTGCATGGCGACTCTCAAGATCAGCAGCCCCCACCGCCAGCATCCTGAGCCATTCGTCATCCACATCCTCCCCCTTAGCAAACAGTTGATTGATTGAAAACCGACGCAGAAAACTTTTCTGACGCGCATAGCGATAGAAGACGCGACCCAATGGCGAGTCAAAAAGATTCCAACGTACCTTCTGCCACCTAGGGTCAGTATTTTCAGACACCAAAGCAGGGGCAGGTGGGCCACTGAGGATCAGTGCTCTTACTACTTGAGGATTAAGATGTACTAGCTCCATCGCTACGGGAAACAATGCCCCTTGAACAACAAGGATCACTGGTTGGCAGATCTCAGATGTAATGAAGAAATGTAACTGAGCTGCCCAATCTTCCGGATAGTAGGCGCAATGGGGCAAATCACTCTGGCCACAGCCCAGCAAATCAGGAATATAAAATGAATAACTTGCCCCTTGAGATTGCCAATAGCTGACACAGCGCTCCCAAAACTGCCCAGAAAGCCCCACCCCCACGGGATGGATAAAGAGAATGGGGGAGCCTCCTGCTTGAGAACTGAAGCGATAGGCGCAGGAAAAGCCCTGCCACTGATAGATTTTAGAGATGAATGACGGCATTGCAAACAATCCTTCAATAGTTTCTTCAGTGTTTCTTCAATGTTTCCGTAGCCCAGAGTTAACGTCTAACACTGAACCCAGCAGATAAGTGGCCTGCGTGAACAACAGGGTTGATCCCCAATATGCAGTGGTATTTTAAACAGACTTTTACCTTCTCTTAACTCCATCCCGTAAATGTTTGACTATGCTGGCGATGGGGACATCGTAGCGGCTTACCACTTGGAAACGTGTGGGTAACCGCCACCCCGAAGCTACTGTACACCGTAAAGGGTTGTTTACTCCGCTAGGAAACAGTACCATGTTGACATCTGCAAAACGCTATGCCCCTCTGGGGATATTTGCCGCTGTGGCGGCCCTTTCCGCTAGCCTAATACCCCCTACCTTGTCCCAAGAAGCCCCCACGATTCGTATCGATGGCTCCAGCACAGTCTACCCTGTCACTGAAGCAGTTGCCGAAGCTTTTCAAAAAGCTGAAGGGGGCAAAATTCGTGTTACTGTAGGCATCTCCGGTACCGGTGGCGGCTTCAAAAAGTTTTGCCGCGGTGAAACCGACATCTCCAATGCCTCCCGCCCCATTTTGGCCAAGGAAATGGAGGCCTGCAAAGCAGCTGGCGTCCGGTACATTGAGCTGCCAGTTGCCTATGATGCCCTCACCGTAGTTGTGAACCCCCAAAATACTTGGGCGAAAAGCCTGACTGTTGCTGAACTGAAAAAGATTTGGGAACCAGGCTCTACAATCAACAACTGGAACCAAGTGCGCAAAGAGTTTCCGAATCTTCCTCTAAAACTCTTTGGTGCAGGAGCAGATTCCGGTACCTTTGACTACTTCACTGAGGCCATCAACGGTAAAGCAAAAGCTAGCCGCAAGGATTACACTGCCAGCGAGGATGATAATGTTCTTGTCCAAGGGGTATCCCGCGAGCGGGGAGCCCTCGGCTACTTCGGCTATGCTTACTACGCAGAAAACAAAAACAAGCTGAAGCCAGTGGCCATTGACAACGGCAAAGGTCCGGTGATGCCCTCTGAAAAAACAGTAGTTAACGGTACCTATCAGCCACTCTCCCGACCCATCTTTATCTATGTCAACGCTAAAGCTGCACAACGTCCTGAGGTGAAAAAATTTGTCACCTACTACCTGAACAACGCTCCTGCGATGGTCAAGAAAGTTAAGTATGTTCCTCTTCCCGCTAGTGCCTATAAAAAAATTCTTGCCAACTTTAGCAAGAATCGCATTGGCACCATTTTTGGCGGTAAAGAGGCAGTTGGTCTCACCATCAATGAGTTACTGAGTCTAGAGGCCAAGGAGTAGTCTAAGATAGGGGGAAGGAAGCCAAACTTTGGCGCCTTTCCCCAATTGATTTTGTGTAGCAGAATCCTACCTATGGTCGATCAACCCCTGGCCCCGCGCATTGAACTGCCCATTTCGGCAAGTGCTCGACAAAAACGTATCTGGTTAGAGCGCATTATTGGGTCTGGCCTCTTTGTGGCGGCATTTTCATCGGTGATGATCACCGCCATCATCATCTACATTCTTTTTAGTGAAACTGTCATCTTTTTCCAGAAAGTGATGGCGGTGCATCAGGAGTCCCTAATAGGTGCCCTTGCAGAATTTTTAACAACCACAGAGTGGTCCCCTTTAATTGAGCCGGTCAGCATTGGGGTGTGGGCACTGCTATCGGCAACAATTACGACCTGTACTATTGCCAGCTTTGTTGCGATCCCATTTGGCACGATTGGTGCAATTTATCTGAGTGAGTTTGCTCCGGCAAAGGTGCGAGAAATTCTGAAGCCGATTTTGGAACTATTGGCTGCTGTACCCACAGTGGTCTATGGCTATTTTGCCCTCCTATTTGTTACGCCATTGCTCCAGAAAATCATTTTGGGTGTACAGCAATGGTATGCACCCGGGAAGGAACCATGGGAATACTACGAGCTACCCGGATTTAATATGCTGGGCGCTGGCATTGTGGTTGGTTTGATGGTCATTCCCTATATTATGAGTATGTCTGAGGATGCCCTGCAAGCTATTCCTTCACACCTACGGGAAGGTTCTTATGCTATGGGGGCAACTCGCCTACAAACAGCTTTGCGGGTACTATTACCTGCGGCAACCTCAGGTTTAATTGCCGCCTACATCTTGGGTTTAGCACGGGCGGTCGGGGAAACAATGATTGTTGCTGTAGCTGCTGGTTTGCAGCCTAAATTTACCTTCAATCCCCTTGAAGGGGCAGCAACAACAACGGCCTATATTGTCTCGGCGAGTCTTGGAGACCTGCCCCATGGTTCCTTGGAGTACCAATCTATTTTTGCAGCAGGCATCATGCTCTTTTTGGTGACATTCCTCATGAATGTGGCCGGTTACTTTATCAGCCGCCGCTATCGGGAGGTGTACTAAATGATTGACATATTACGGAATCCGCTGGCAATTCGAGCCTCTATAGAGGTACGAACGCGCTGGGAAAAGTTTTTTATTTTCTTGGGCTTCTTTTCTGTCTTCATTGCCCTACTGACACTGGTACTCCTAGTGGGAGATTTGCTCCTACGGGGAGCTCCACTCCTGAACTGGAGGTTTTTCATGTCACCTCCTAGTGGAGATGCGGCTGAAGCAGGCATTTTAACGGCATGGGTAGGTAGCTTACTGGTTATTCTAGTTACAATTACGGTTGCTGTACCACTGGGAGTGGCAGCCGGTATCTACCTTGAGGAGTACGCGCCGAAGAATTGGATTCTTGATTTCATTGAAATCAATATCACTAATTTGGCCGGTGTTCCTTCCATCATTTATGGCCTGTTGGCTCTAGGGTTTTTTGTTTATATTCTCAAGTGGGGTGAGAGTATTCTTACCGCTGGCTGTACCCTAGCCTTGTTGATTTTACCGGTGATCATTGTCGCCACACGGGAAGCGATTCGCGCGATTCCCCAAGGTATTCGTGAGGGCGCCTATGCTGTGGGAGCCAGCCGTTGGCAAACCATTGCCGATCATATCTTGCCCTACTCAATGGGTGGGATTCTCACTGGTGTGATTGTGGGGGTGTCGCGAGCCTTGGGAGAAACGGCTCCACTAGTAACCATTGGTGCGTTAACCTTTATCACGTTTTTGCCGGAAGCGCCATTAAAGGGGGAGTTTCCCTATATTTCGTTCAAATGGCTCTGGTCACCCTTTACCGTGTTGCCAATTCAAATGTTTAACTGGGTGTCACGCCCGCAAGAAGAGTTTCAGGTAAATGCAGCGGCGGCAGGGATTGTGCTGCTTGTTTTGACCTTGGGTGTCAACGCGGCAGCTATTTATCTTCGTTATCGTTTTAGGAAGAGCATCAAATGGTAAAACCAACAGATTCAGGACAGGGAGTTCCGCCAACGAAGCAGTCCTTAAAAAAGCTGGCTGAAGTGCGGAATCTGAACTTCTACTACAAGAGCAACCAAGCACTGAAGAATATCAACCTGTCGGTTTATGAAAAGCAAGTAACAGCTTTGATCGGCCCTTCCGGTTGTGGCAAGACAACATTGCTGCGCTGCTTCAACCGCATGCATGATCTGTATCCTGGTAATCGCTACGAAGGGGAAATCTGGCTAGGGGATGAAAACCCGCGTAACCTCTTGGAGATGGATCCCATTGAAGTGCGCATGCAGATTGGCATGGTCTTCCAAAAGCCAAACCCTTTCCCTAAGTCTATTTACGAGAATGTTGCCTACGGCCTGCGCATCCGTGGCATCACTAACCGCGCTGTTCTTGATGAGGTAGTGGAGCGATCGCTCCGCAATGCTGCCCTCTGGGATGAAGTTAAAGATCGCCTCAAAGAGCCGGGTACTTCTCTTTCGGGAGGACAGCAGCAGCGGCTCTGTATTGCCCGTGCTCTTGCTACTAATCCGGAGCTGATTCTCTTTGATGAGCCCACTTCTGCTTTGGATCCAATTGCAACAGTCAGTATTGAGAACCTGATTACGGAGCTGAAGGATCAAGTCACTATTTTGATTGTGACCCACAATATGCAGCAGGCCATTCGCATTTCCCAGTTCACCGCCTTTATGTACCTCGGCGAGCTGGTGGAGTACAACGACACCATGTCTATTTTTACGAAGCCCGTGGAGCAGAAGACCGCCGATTACGTCAATGGTCGTTTCGGTTGATTCCCTGGGCCACTGCAAGTCTGCTTAAGAAGGGGGTCTAAGGGGGACGTGGGATTGCCCATGGATGGCCGTCCTAGGGCTAATGGTTATTCCTTCTCGCTCTAGGGGCGCAGGGATGTTGGCACCGCTGGGGTCAACTGCTGCACGAGTGAGGAGGGTTATATCCAGGGCGCACCGCAACTGGTGGTTGCCAGTGCTGCCTACAACCGCCCTGATCAGCTCAGGGGGAACCGCCGCAATGGTGTTCAGGCATACCTCCTCTGGTGTCCCCGCGATCGCCAGATTCACTGGTTTTGCTTAGAAGCAGGGGAATACCCGTCACTCCCTGCTGATACTGAGGGGATTATCGGCAGCCGCCACTTCCCCGGACTTTGGCTTGCCCCTGAGGCATTACTTGTCCATGAGTTGGGTACTGTCTTGCGGGGACTACAACAGGGAATGGCCACTCCTGAACATTAAGCGTTTGTAGAAATCTGGATCGAAACTTAAAAATTTTCCCTAATCTGGCATTATGCTGTATAGAATCCCCGTGTCAATAGTGGCGTATTGGCATCGCCCTTGCCAAACCCAGGAATTCTGTCTGTCTGCCGATTGAACGTTTTATTCACCGTAGCCCTATGTTGCAATTAGACCCCATTTCCAAAACGACCAATCAACATTCTGGTCACAAAGGTTTAGTGATGGCGATCGGGGGAGCGGAGGACAAAGTACGTGGGCGACAAATTCTCACCACTTTTTGTCAACGGGCTGGCGGCCTAGATGCCGTCATTGGTGTTATTCCCTCTGCTTCCCGTGAACCCGATGCCATGGGGCGGCTCTACCACGATATTTTCCGCGATATTGGCGTGCGGGAAGTGGACGTTCTATTGGTAGGCGATCGCGCCGATGCTGAACAGGAAGAGATGCTGACTCGCTTGAGTCGCTGTACTGGAATCTTTATGTCTGGAGGCGATCAACTGCGTTTGTCGGCGCTGCTGGATGAAACCCGCCTCCTGTACCAATTGCGCCATCAAGTCTGGGAAGGCAAATCCATCCTTGGGGGTACCAGTGCCGGTGCCGCTGTCATGGGTGAGTGCATGATTGCCAGTGGGGGCAGCAATGAAGCCCCAAACCGCTCCCTAGTAGATTTGGCCACAGGCTTGGGTATTCTTCCCGATATTTTAGTGGATCAGCACTTCCACAACCGCAATCGTTTGGCGCGCCTGATTAGCGCCATTTCTGCTTATCCCGACAAGCTAGGTGTTGGCATTGATGAAGATACTTGTGCCATGTTTGAAGCCGATGGTACGCTGCGGGTTCTTGGTCGTGGCTCTGTCACTATTGTTGATCCTCGGGATGTCAGCTACACGAACTACGCCCATGTGGATGTCAACGAACCTCTGAGTATCTACAACTTGCGCCTACATATTCTTAGTGATGGTGACTGCTACGATCTCCGCACCCATCAAGTGCAGCATAAGTGCATTTTGCCTCCCCTAAACTAAGTTTTTGGGAAAGTGTTGCTTAAGATACAGCTTATTGCGTCACTCCCCTCAAAACTAAAAATGGTAAGTTGTCCTTAAAAAAGCCACTCTTCTATGAAGATTCTGAAATTACAAACGCTGCGGGGTCCCAATTACTGGAGCATTCGGCGTCATAAGCTGATTGTCATGCGTTTAGATCTAGAAGAGGTGGCCAATACCCCCTCCAACCAGATTCCCGGGTTTGTGGACGGGTTGGTGCGGGTTTTACCCAGTCTTTACAATCATTTTTGCTCCCTTGGCCACGCCGGGGGCTTTCTCACCCGCCTACGAGAAGGCACCTATCTGGGTCATGTGGTCGAACATGTCGCCCTCGAACTCCAAGAACTGGCAGGGATGGCCGTTGGTTTTGGCCGCACACGGGAGACCTCAACGCCGGGGGTGTATCAAGTAGTCTACGAATACCAAGTGGAAGAAGCAGGCCGCTATGCCGGCCGAGCAGCCGTGCGACTGTGCCAAAGCATTATCGATACGGGCACCTATCCCCAGCGAGAACTGGATCAGGATCTCGCCGATCTCCGGCAGTTGAAAGCAAAGGCCTCCCTTGGCCCGAGTACGGAAGCGATTGTCCGCGAAGCCGAAGCCCGCAATATCCCTTGGTTTGAGTTGAGCAGTCGCTCGATTATTCAATTGGGCTATGGTGCCCGCAGTCATCGGATACAAGCCACGTTGAGCGATCGCAGTAGCATCTTGGCAGTTGAACTTGCAGGGGACAAAGAAGGGGCAAAGCGACTGCTTCAGGATGCGGGAATTCCCGTGCCAAAGGGAACCGTGGTCCGCTACATTGAAGACCTCCCCGAAGCCATTGAGGAGATCGGTGGCTACCCTATTGTCATTAAGCCCCTCAACGGCAACCACGGTCGGGGGATTACGATTGACATCAACACCCTAGAAGACGCTGAAGAAGCCTTTGAAATTGCCAGCAGCATCTCCAAATCAGTCATTGTGGAACGCTATCATGCGGGTCGCGACTTCCGGGTTCTAGTGGTCAATGGCAAAGTGGTCGCTGCTGCTGAACGGGTGCCCGCCCATGTCATTGGCGACGGCCGCTCTACCATTGAAGAACTCATTGAGCAAACAAACCAAGACCCGCAGCGGGGAGACGGTCACGATAATATCCTCACCCGCATTGAGGTCAACCACGACACTTGGACACTCCTGGAAAAACAGGGCTATACCCTGAATACGGTCTTGCAACCGGGGGAAATTTGTTATCTACGGGCCACGGCGAACCTGAGTACCGGTGGCATTGCCGTTGATCGCACCGATGAAATTCACCCGGAAAATGTTTGGATTTGCCAGCGGGCCGCTCGGATTATTGGTCTGGATATTGCCGGTATTGACGTTGTCAGCCCCGATATTAGTCAGCCCCTGCCTAAAGTTGGCGGTGTGATTGTGGAAGTCAATGCCGCTCCCGGCTTTCGCATGCACACGAACCCCAGCCAAGGGATTGCCCGCAATGTTGCTGAACCAGTGTTGAATATGCTCTTTCCACCGGGAACGCCTTGCCGCATCCCGATCTTTGCCATTACGGGCACCAATGGTAAAACCACCACCACCCGTCTCATTGCCCATATCTGCAAACAAACGGGGCAAACCGTTGGCTACACCACCACAGATGGCATCTATATTGGGGATTATCTGGTGGAAAAAGGAGACACCACAGGCCCCCAAAGTGCTCAACTAATCCTGCAGGACCCCACCGTTGAGATTGCCGTCCTCGAAACGGCGCGAGGCGGTATTCTCCGCTCCGGCTTGGGCTTTGACCACTGTGATGTCGGGGTGGTGCTCAATGTGCAGGCCGACCACCTTGGCCTTGGCGATATTGACACCGTTGAGCAATTGGCGGACTTAAAGGCAGTGGTGGTGGAATCCGCCTGGCCAAATGGCTACGCTGTTTTGAATGCCGATGACCCCCTAGTGGCGGGAATGGCACGCCAAGTCAAAGCGCAAGTGGCCTATTTCTCGATGAATCCCCACAATCCAATCATTCGGCAGCATATCCAGCAGGGGGGACTCGCCGCTGTTTATGAAAATGGCTATCTCTCAATTTTGAAAGGGGACTGGACGCTGCGGATTGAGCAGGCAGAAAATGTGCCCATTACCCTTGGGGCTCGAGCGGGCTTTATGATTGCCAATGCCCTCGCTGCCAGTCTAGCCGCCTTTGCCCAAGGCATCAGTATTGAGCATATTCGCGCTGCCTTGACCACGTTCCGAAGCTCGGTGGAGCAAACCCCCGGTCGGATGAACCTCTTTGATTTGGGGCAATTTAGTGTCTTGGTGGATTATGCCCACAATCCAGCAGGGTATGAGGCCATTGGTGAATTTGTCCAAAAATGGCCGGGGCAGCGCATTGGTGTCATTGGAGGACCGGGCGATCGCCGCGATCAAGACTTGGAACAACTGGGGGAACTCTCGGCGAAAATTTTTGATTGGATCATCATTAAGGAAGATGATGATACCCGTGGCCGGCCCCGTGGCGATGCCGCCTATTGGATTGAGCGGGGGGTACATCACCACAGTGTCCAGCGGCAATACGATATCATCCATGACGAGGTGGCAGCGATTCAATTTGCCCTTGATCGGGCTCCCAAAGGATCCTTAGTGGTGATCTTTCCAGCGGAAGTGAGCCGCACGATTCAACTGATTCGCCAGCATCAGCAACGACTCCAAGGGGAAACGACCAATGGCTTTCACAGTGAGGGAATGCCCACCAGTGGTGATCTCAACCCCTCCATCTCTCATTAGGGAGTTTCTCTACCGCTGGCAACGCTGATAGTATCACCCTCAATGAGCAGTCATCAGATCCAAGGTAAATGGCAATTTTGGATCGATCGCGGCGGCACGTTCACGGATATCGTCGCCCGCCGTCCCGATGGCCACATAGTGGTACACAAGCTGCTCTCAGAGAATCCAGAGCAGTATCGCGATGCGGCGGTAGCGGGAATTCGTACCCTCATGGGGTTGGCAGGGGATGCCCCCATTCCCAGTGAAGCCGTTGAAATTGTGAAACTGGGGACAACGGTGGCCACCAATGCTCTTTTGGAGCGCAAAGGCGAGCCAACGGTTCTCCTTATCACCCAAGGCTTTGGGGATGCGCTAGCCATTGGCTACCAAAACCGCCCCGATCTCTTTGCCCTAGGAATTGAGCAACCGCCGCCTCTTTACACCAAGGTTATTGAAGTTAAAGAGCGGGTCAGTGCCCAAGGGGAAATTCTCGTCCCCCTTGATTTGGCGGCGCTGAAACCACAACTGGCAGCGGTTTATAACCAAGGTATCCGCAGTTGTGCCATTGTCTTCGTCCATGGCTACCGTTACCCTGACCATGAGCAACAGGTGGCCGCCTTGGCAAGGGAAATGGGCTTTACCCAAGTGTCCGTTTCCCATGAGGTGAGTGGCCTCATTAAGCTGGTGAGCCGCGGTGATACGACGGTTGTCGATGCCTATTTGTCGCCGGTACTGGGTCGCTATCTTCAGGGGGTGCAGGCGGAGCTAGGGGAGATTCCCCTTTACTGTATGCAGTCGAATGGCGGTGTCGTGGCGGCTTCCTGCTTTCGCGGTAAGGATAGTCTGCTGTCAGGCCCGGCGGGGGGGATGGTGGGGGTGGTGCGTACCGCCTTAGCTGCAGGGATTGAGCGGCTGATTGGTTTAGATATGGGGGGCACCTCCACCGATGTCTGCCACTATCGTCACAATTCTGATGCCCCTTGGCCAGAGTATGAGCGGTGGCAGGAAACCACGATTGCCGGTGTGCGGTTGCGATCGCCCCTCCTGGCAGTGCATACGGTGGCAGCCGGTGGGGGCTCCATTTTGCGGTTTGATCAGGGTCGCTACCAAGTGGGGCCAGAGTCTGCGGGTGCCAATCCCGGACCAGCGGCCTATCGTCGGGGTGGCCCCCTGACGATTACCGATGCCAATCTCCTCTTGGGGAAAATTCAGCCCGCCTATTTCCCTGCTGTCTTTGGGGCCGATGGTCAACAGCCTTTGGATCGCAAGACGGTCGAACAGCGATTTGCTCAACTGCGCCAAGAAATCTACGAGAGCACGGGGGATGCCCGCAGTGTCGCCGATGTGGCCGCTGGTTTTATTGAGGTGGCCGTGAATACAATGGCACAGGCAATTAAGAAAATTTCCCTGGAGCAGGGGCATGATGTGCGCGAGTACACCCTCTGCTCTTTTGGCGGTGCAGGGGGGCAACATGCCTGTTTAATTGCTGAAGCCCTGGGAATGGCCCAAGTTTATATTCACCCCTACGCGGGGGTGCTCTCGGCCTACGGCATCGGTCAGGCGGAGTTGCGGGTGCTCAAGGAGCAGACGATTGAACAACCTTTGATCCCCGATGGGTTTGCTGAACTCCAGGGACAAATTGAGCGCCTCAAGGCTCAAGTGGTGGCTGAACTCGCTGCCCAAGGGGTTGATCCCTCGCAAATTCAAAGTCAAGTGCGCATTGGCCTAGGGTATATCGGCACCGATACAACGCTGTGGGTGCCTTGGTCAGATCAAGAAACCATGGCAGCGTCCTTTGCCCAAGCCCATTGCGATCGCTATGGGTTCAATTTACGGGGGCGATCGCTGCGGGTGGGTCAAATTGCTGTTGAGGCTGTTGCCCTGCAGGCGATGCCAAGCGTCACCGTACCTGCAGCTACTGGCGAACTCATTCCCCTTGACCATGTACCAGTTTACAGCAAAGGCCAATGGCACCAAGCGCCAGTCTATGCGCGCGATCGCCTGCCGGCCCATCAGGTCATTGCAGGGGTGGCCCTGATCTTAGATACGACGGGCACCAACGTGGTTGAGGCGGGCTGGCAGGCCAAAGTGGATGAGCAAGGGGGGCTGTGGCTGCGTCCTCTCCAGGCCTTAGCGGCAACACCAAAGCAGATTGCTCCTACGGTTGCCGATCCCGTACAGTTGGGCATTTTTCAGCAGCTGTTTCGCGCTATTGCTGAGCAAATGGGGGTCACACTCCAGCAGACCAGTGCCTCGGTGAATATCAAAGAACGGTTGGATTTTTCCTGTGCTCTCTTTGATGGCGCCGGTAACCTCGTGGCCAATGCTCCCCATATCCCTGTGCATCTGGGGTCAATGAGCGAAAGTGTCAAGGCACTCTTGGCAGAGAAAAACAATGCCCTCCGTGCGGGTCAGGTTTTTGCCACGAATAATCCCTATCGCGGTGGTACCCACCTGCCGGATATTACTGTGATTACGCCGGTGTTTCTGAAGGGGGAAGCACACCCTGCTTTCTTTGTCGCTTCGCGGGGGCACCATGCTGACATTGGGGGCATCAGTCCTGGGTCAATGCCTGCCAATAGTACCGATGTCCGCCAAGAGGGGATTCTCTTTGACAATGTACTGCTGGTAGATGGTGGGGAGTTTCAAGGGGAGGCCATTTATCAGCTATTAACCCAAGGGCCTTGGCCAGCCCGCTATCCTGAACAGAATATCGCCGATTTGCAAGCGCAAATTGCCGCTAACCAGCGAGGAGCCCAAGAACTGATTGCGCTGTGCGATCGCTATGGTCGCGCGGTAGTCGCTGCCTATATGGAATTTAGCCAGGCCAATGCCGCTGAATGTGTGCGCCAATGCCTGCGATCGCTCCCAGGGGGCCGCTTTTGCGTTGCCATGGACAACGGCAGCCAAATTCAGGTGCAAATCACAATTGATACCACTCAAGGTATAGCTTGCCTAGATTTTGCGGGAACCTCCAAGCAAACCCACGATAACTTCAATGCCCCCCTCGCCATTACTAAGGCAGCAGTCCTGTACGTCCTGCGGACACTGGTGCAGGAGGATATTCCCCTCAATGCCGGCTGTCTGCGGCCCATTGAGCTGCGGGTGCCAGAAGGCTGTCTATTAAACCCAACGTTTCCGGCGGCGGTGGTGGCTGGGAATGTGGAAACTTCACAAACTCTGGCCAATGCCCTCTACGGTGCCCTCGGTATTATGGCGGCGGCCCAGGGAACGATGAACAACCTTAGCTTTGGGAGCGATCGCTATCAATACTACGAAACCATCTGTGGCGGCGCTGGGGCAGGAGCCACCTTTGCCGGAGCCAGTACTGTGCAAACCCACATGACCAACTCTCGGCTCACTGATGTGGAAGTGCTGGAAAGCCGCTACCCCGTGATTGTTTGGGAGTTTTGCCGTCGCCGGGGCAGTGGTGGCAAGGGACAGCAATCAGGCGGCGATGGGGCCATTCGCGTCCTTGAGTTTCGTGAACCTATGACCGTCAGCCTCCTCAGCCAATCGCGGAAAATCCCCCCTTTTGGACTGTTTGGGGGTAAATGTGGGGCAGTGGGTGAAAATCAATGGCTGAAACCTGGCGCCCCCCCCTCTCCTTTGCCCGGAACGGCCACCATTACTGTCGCGGCGGGCGATCGCCTGCGGATTTGTACCCCCGGCGGTGGTGGCTTTGGGGTACCTCATCTCTCAGATTAGATATATCAATATATATCAATCAAGTTAATCTTCGTCATCGGTGGGTTGACCGTTGCTGCTTACTTGTTTTAAGTGAATGTGCTTCCGGCCAAGGGTAATTTCAAATTCATCCCCCGGTTTGAGATTCATTTGCTTGGTATAGGCTGCACCAATGAGCAAATTGCCATTGGCTTGTACCGTAATTCGATAACTGGCACTGCGCCCCCCTCGGCTGCCACCGCGGCCTGACCTACTGTCAAGATTTACGCCCAAGGCTTCAAGAAGTGCCTTATTAAACTTCAGTTTGCTGATCCGCTCCTTGCCGGTTTTGGTCACGGTGTAGTAGCCACAGGCCTTTGCTTTTTCTTCGTGGCTGAGATGTTCCAGTTGTTTGTACTTTTCTAATAAAGCAGCACCTGTCAAGGGTTCTACTGGTTTGCGTCCCATTTTAACCTACCTTTTCAATGATCAAGTACTGTCTATTCATTGGCGATTCGATCAAAGATTGCCAAAGCGTGACAGCGAAGTCGTAATGAATGAGTGTCTATCTTTAGCAAACCATAATTTTTTTCAGAATTCAAGTTGCGATCGCCCTTGAGTCGGGGTTTTACATTTCCTTTGGAGGAGTTACATTGACAGCCCATTTCACAGCCACAGAAGAGGCTCAAAAAATGTGAGGGCCAGTGTAAAGAAGTCCTTTACCCCTCTGACAGCCCTTTTCGCAGGTGTGGCACAGGCTCAACACTACAAAAGCAATGATGAAAAAGGATTCGATTGCCGTTGAGATATCCCACATTTAAGACAACGAAAGTACATGCTCCACACTTTAGCAAGCGACTCTAATAAAACTTACAGCACTTTTTGCAAGACTTGAATATGCAAACCACGGTCGCTTCAGTGTGGGGCGGAAAAGCCGGAGGGTGACTTTCGTCCACAAGTTGTTAAAGTAAAGGCAATCCTCAATATTGCTGAAGAACTCCAACACTCAGAAGGGAACTCAAATCCACCACTTCTATGCCAAGAAGTATGCCAAGAAGTGTGTCTGCAGGAGTGGGATAGGCTAAAGGCAATCGTAATAGATGAGTGGCGCTGAAGCGGGGCGCGATCGGCCACTCTCTTCGGTAAGATTCGCAGCAGTTGCCAAAGATAGCTGTCGTGAGCTGTTTCCTTGGCTGTCATTTGGAGCAGTTTCCGCCCATGAATTCAATGGGATCATCTTCACTTAGAAGCCCAAGTTCTAGTAAACGGTGATCCTCCTGCACTGCAAATTGCACCGATGGGGGGGTTGGAGTGGGTTAAGGTGGGCGTGATCATGATCTTATTGCTCCTCTTATTGATCGTAAGTATTTTAGGCAGATATTTTAGACAGACTCTCAGGAGTGGCGCATTCTTCCCCACAGAATGCCCTAAACTGTGTCAAGGGTGTGGTGCCCTATGATTCCACGTCAACTGGTATTGCGCAACTTCCTCAGCTATCGCCAAGCCACTCTTTCCTTTGCGGGGTTACATCTGGCCTGTATTTGTGGTGCCAATGGGGCGGGCAAGTCTTCGCTCCTTGAGGCGATCGCTTGGGCACTCTGGGGGCAAAGCCGCGCTAGCCGTGAGGATGATGTGATCTACTACGGCGAAATGGAAGCCCAGGTGACGTTTGAGTTTAGCGTCCAAGGGCAGACTTATCGGGTGGTACGGTTGCGGCGACGGCAGCAACAGACGGTTTTGGAGTTGCAGATTCAAACGGCGCTGGGCTATACCTCGCTAACGGGGCGATCGCTACGAGCGACCCAGGAAAAAATCATTCAAATTCTTCGCCTTGACTACGCCACCTTCGTCAACAGCGCCTATTTGCGCCAAGGACGTGCCGATGAATTTATGGCCAAGCGCCCCAGTGAGCGCAAGCAACTGCTGGCCAGCCTTTTGGGCTTGGATCAATACGAGACCCTAGCGGAGGCGGCGCGGGATCGCGCCCGTGACTACAAAGCCCAAATCAGTGTTCTGGAGCAGCGACTCCAGACCCTCGCGGATGAATTGGCCCAGGAGCCCCGCCTGCGTACCCAACAGGCAGCGGTGCGCCAGCAGATCCAACAGCAACGGCAGCAGGTACAGCAGTGCCAACAACGACTCCAAGAGCAACAGGCCGCCTACCATATCCATCAACTCCAACAGCGGGACTATGAACACTTGCAACAGCAGCGCGATACGCTTGCGGCAGCGATCGCCCACCTGGAGCACCAGTGCCAGACCCTTCGCCAAGAACAGGCCGCTATTGCGGATTTGGAAGCCCGTGCCCCCCTATTGGAAGCCGCCGTCAGGCAATGGGAGAGCCTGAAAACCGCCGAAGCGCAATTGCAGCAGTGTTTTAGTAAGTATCAACAGCTGCGCCAAGAGCGCGATCGCCACCAGCATAGCCTCGACCAACAGCGGCAAGACCTTCTGCGCACCCTCCATGGATTGGAGAGCCAGCAGCAATTTCTGCTGGAACAATGCCAGCAGTTGGAAAAGTTGCTCAAGCAAGAAAATCAGATTATTGCTGCTTTTGAACAGCTACAGCGAGCGCGCGCTCACCTCCAAGCCCAAGAAGAGCTGCAACAAAAAGTCTTTCCGCTCCTGCAAGCCAAACAGCGCCTCGAACTGGAACGGCAACAGCAGGAACAACGCCTCCGCAGCCGGCGCGATGAATTGCAGCAGTTGTGGCAGCATCTCCATCAACAGATAGAGCGGCAACCCGCTCTCCAAGAGGCAGTGACCCTGATTACAGCACAGATTGCAACCCTTGAAAAACAGCGTATCTATCAAGACCATGTGCGAGAAAAGGGACTGGAGCGCCGCCGCTTCCTCGAACAACTGCAAGCCCGCCAGCGGGAGTATGAGCGGCAAATGAATCAACTGGAGCAGCGCTTGGAACTACTGAATCAACCGGGAGCCATTTGCCCCCTGTGTCAACGTCCCCTCGATCGCGAGCACTACCAGGCTGTCCGGCAACGCCATGTCGCCGAAAAAGAGGAACTGCTGAATCAGGTGTGGGTCATCCGCGAGCAACTGGCAGTTACCGAGCGCGAAATTCAAGTTTTACGGCGGGAATATCTAACGGTGGGCTATGAGATCTCACAACTGACGCAACTGTTTGAGCAGCGGGGGCAACTCCAGCAGCAACTCCAGAGCACCCAAGATTTAGAACCGCAACTGGATCGCCTAGCCGGGGAAATTCAGCAGGTTGAGGAACAGCTCAGGAACGGCCATCAGGAAAGCCTTGGGGAACTGCAAGCGATTGAGGCGGAACTGGCACGCCTGAACTATGACGAGAAAAATCTGGCGATCGCCCGCGGCGAAGTGGAAAAATGGCGTTGGGCCGAAGCCAAGGAACAGGAACTCCGCCAAGCCCAACGGCAATACCAGCAGATTCAGCAGCAACTGCCAAACCTGATGGCCCAACAGGAGGAACTGCAACGGCAGCTCAATGCCCTTGAAACCACTTCCCCTCTTGCCCAGACCTTGGCAAGGATTGACCAGCAATTGGCCACCTTAGCCTACAATCCAGAGCGCCATACCCAAATTCAGGCCCAACTGGCTGCCCTCGCAACGGACTATGAGGCCTATGAGGCCCTGCAACGGGGGCGATCGCGCCAACCCCAACTCCGCCAAGACCTCGAGCACCTAGCGGAAACGCTGCAGCAACAACAGGCACAATTGCAACACATCACTGACAAACTCGCCACCCTTGAAGAAACCGCTCGCGCCGCTAGCCGCCTGGCCGCCGATCTCCATCAACAGCAACAGCACCTCCTCAAGCAACAGCAGACCCTCGAGGCCAACCTTGCCCAGCATGGCAAACTCAGCGCCGAATTAGAGCAACTCCATCGCCTCAGACAAGAATACGAACAGGGACAGCAAACCCTTGCCCACCTCCGTCATCAATACCGCCTCTACTGCGAGCTAGCCCAAGCCTTAGGCAAAAATGGTATTCCCGCCCTGCTTATTGAAACCGTCTTGCCCCATCTAGAGGCAGAAACCAATCATATCCTCGGTCGCCTCAGCAACCACCAACTCCATGTGCAGTTCATTACCCAGCGCAGCCGCCGTCGCAGTGGAGCCGACACCAAGCCCATTGAAACCCTTGATATTCTCATTGCCGATTGCCAAGGGACCCGTCCCTACGAAAGCTATTCGGGGGGTGAAGCTTTTCGCATCAATTTTGCTTTGCGCTTAGCCTTAGCCCGACTCTTGGCCCAGCGATCGGGGAGTGATGTCCAGTTTCTGATTATTGATGAGGGATTCGGTACCCAAGATGCCCAGGGTTGTGAACGGCTGATTGCCGCCTTGAACGCGATCGCCCCCGAATTTCACTGCATTCTCGCCATTACCCATGTTCCTGCCCTCAAGGAAGCCTTTCAAACCCGCATTGAGGTCACCAAAGTAGCCGGAGCCTCCCAACTGAGCATCATCACTTAAGCCCGTCGTTGGTCTTTTCGCCAAAATAGTAGAGTAGGCTCAGAAAGAATCACTTTGCAACGATGACAGTTGAACTCATTGCCAAGCTCAGCGATCCCATTGTCAGTGCCGGACAGGGGGCACAGCGCCAACTAGAGCTGACGCTAAGGGCACAGCGGCAACAACAGCGCGCTCCTCTAAATCTCTGCTTGATTTTGGATCACAGTGGGTCAATGGCATCGCAACCGTTGGCAATGGTGAAACGGGCAGCAGAGTCCCTAGTGGATCGGTTATTGCCGAGCGATCGCCTGAGTGTCATTGCCTTTGATCACAAAGCGAAGGTTCTGGTGCCCAACCAGACGGTCTGGGACAAGGAGGCCATTAAAGCCCAGATTGCCACCCTCGAACCGGGGGGTGGAACCGCCATTGATGAAGGGATGAAACTAGGATTGAAGGAAATTGCCACAGGCAAGCAGGGTACTATTTCCCAAATCTTTCTGCTCACAGATGGTGAAAATGAACACGGTGACAACCAGCGTTGCCTTGAGCTGGCCAAGCTGGCCGCGGAGTACAACATTACCTTGAATGCCCTAGGGTTTGGCGTCCACTGGAACCAAGATGTCCTTGAACAAATTGCCGATGCCGCTGGCGGACGGCTGGTGTTTATTGAATATGCTGAGCAGGCGATCGCCTGTTTTCAATCCCTCTTTAGCCACATCAGCAACGTGGACTACACCAATGCCCATGTCCTACTCACCTTGAGTGAAGCCGCTCAACTGGGGAACTTCAAACCCGTGCACCAAGTGGCGCCCGACACAATTGAACTCACCTACGAAAGCCCCGATCCCCACGAGTATGTGATTCGCGTGGGGGATGTCTCGGCAACCATCAGACGGACACTCCTCATTACCCTAACGACCCAGCCCTTGCCAGCGGGGTCTCACCTCATTGGTTTTGCCCAAGTCCGCTATGATGACCCGGTGCAGCAGTCCAGAGGCCTTTTCTCTGAGAGGATTCCCCTGACGCTCACAGCAGAACCAGAGCACGTGCCCCAAGTAGATCCAGAGGTACAGCAAAGCATTCTCATCCTCGAAAAATACCGCAAAACTAAGCTGGCAGAAACGAAGCTGCAATCGGGGGACACCGCTGGCGCGGCCACCTTTCTTCAGAGTGCGGCCAAAACTGCTCTACAACTGGGGGATGCGGAAGCAGCAAAAGTCCTTGAGGCCTCTGCCCAAGAGCTACAGCAACAATCTACCCTCAGTGAATCTGCCCTCAAGCGCACGCGCATTGCCTCAAAAACAGTCCTGAGCCGTCCCCCCTCAAACTAGCCACAGGGCATCGCCATTCTGGCAGCCTAGGAGAGATTGGGCACTGCCCCTATTCACCGCTAGCTCAATAAACCCATGACTGCCTACCAAGGCAATCAGATGGTGAGGTGGGGCATCGCCATAGGTGGGGACAAGGGGAATCTGCTGCCCCTGAATCCGGATTTGGTGATAGCCCTTAGCCAACAAATGCCCAGGGAGCGTAGTAATCACATTCCCAAAGTGATCAATGGCTTGAATCCAGCCTTGGACGCCTTGGGGGGTCATCTCATAGGTGAGATGGGGCAAGCGCACCAAACTGTCTGGGTCAATGGCACAGCCAAGGAGAGCAAAATCCGTTCCTGCGGCTAAATGGGCAGCCACGGCGGCAAAAATGTCCCGCCCATGGAAGGTCAAACTGGGACTGGCGGTGCGCCAAAATTGCGGTTGGGTTAGCTCAACGACGCGTCGGGGAGAATAGCGATCGCACACCTGGCTAAAGATGCCATTATCTGGACCAACACAATAGCCAACCCCCAAATCGAGGGCGATCGCCCGCCGACTTGTGCCCACCCCCGGATCCACCACCACGATATGCACCGTTTCCGGCGGAAAATAGGGCACCGCTTGCAGCAGTTGAAAACTGGCTGTGCGGCAATCCTGGGGTGGAATTTCATGGCATAGGTCAATGACCTGGGCTTGGGGGCAAATACTGAAAATCACCCCCTTCATCACCCCCCCATAGACATCCCGGTAACCAAAATCCGTCAGCAGTGTAATGCAGCAAGCCATGGGCATTTCACAGCAACAGTCGCTTAAATAAGGGTTCAGGAATCCAACGAATCACCGCCATGATCCAGCGCCAAGTGGATCGCACGTAGATCACGTCCTTCTTTTTTTCTATAGCTGAGAAGATTGCATTGGCCACTTCCTTTGGCTCCGCCGTAAGTTGGGGGGGCAATTTCCTTCCTTCGGTCATCCGCGTCTTCACATAGCCGGGCAAAACCGTTAAGACCTGTACCCCCGATTTGGCAAGGCGATGCCGCAATCCCGACAAAAATGCTGTGAAGCCAGCTTTCGCAGAACCATAGAAGTAATTACTTGCCCGCCCCCGTTCCCCAGCGACAGAGGAAATCCCCACTAACGTACCAAACCCCCGCTGCTCAAACAGATTGGCAAAGAGACTTAAAATAACCGCTGGACCTTCATAATTGGTGCGCATCACTTCAAGAGCAAGGGACAAATTTTGCTCACATGCTTTTTGGTCTGGCATGAAACCAACAACACAGATCACAATCGCCGGCTGCTCCGGGAGTTGCTGGATAAAGGCTGCATGGGTCTCCAGCGCCAAGACATCAAATTCATGGATACTGACAGCCACACCATAGCGTATTTCCAAATCCGCTTTATCTGGCTCCAGGCGGCTCACCTGCCGTGCAGCCAATTGAATTGGATAACCCTGAGCCGCAAACTGATGGGCGATCGCCCGCCCCATATCGGAAGTCGCTCCCAAAATCAGAACAGGGGCGGTCATAGATGTAACCTCTTCGACTGTTCTGAGGCAAAGTTCACCGTCCACTGGTGGGCATCCCTGACTTTTACAAAGGTTTCTACCCGAGAATCGGACTGGCGCAGTCGCATCGGAGTTAAATGGCTATCCTTGGCAAGGTAAAAGCGACCCCCATACTGTAGAGTGATTTCCTCCAGTTGATCCAAAAGCTTGAGGGTGCGTTGGGACATCGGAAAGTCCAGAGCCAAGGTATAACCCGCCATCGGAAATGAAAAATAACCCTGTTGATCACCCAACTTCTTCAAAACTCCGAGAAATGACCCCGCTCCTGCGACTGACGTGCAATGCAGTAACGCCGCTAGACCCTCGCGGGCAGTGCTCAGGGGCAAAACGCATTGGAACTGGACAAAACCACGCCGCCCATAGATGCGATTCCACCCCAAGAGACAATCCAGGGGATAGAAGAAAGTATCCCAATCCACAAAGGACTGGCCGGCTTTGCGTTGACTATTGAGGAAATACAGTTGATTAAAGGCACGCACAGTTAATGAATTCAAGGCACCATTGGGAAAATCCACAGGAATCGAGAACTGACGCCGTTGCGGAGTCCACAGTGGCCTGTGCCGATATTTGGTTGGCAGCTCCTCCCGCGTCGCGTGTTCTCCTAGCATCAGCACAGACCGCCCCAACTGAGAACGAGCCGCTAGACAATCAATCCAAGCCACGGCGTAGGTCACATCCTGCGCAGCCTCAAAGAGATCAACGGCCTCGTCTAAATTCCTGGCGATATAGGTGGTTTGGCGAATCCACGCAGTTTCAATGGGGCGCAATCGAAAGGCTGCCCTGAGGATCACCCCCGTCAAGCCCATTCCCCCCACCGTCCAGTAAAACAAATCTCGATTTTCTGAAGGAGAGCAGCGATAAATTTGCCCCTCGCTAGTTAGGAGATCCAGCCAGTCTAAACTCTGAACAAAACTGCCCTCTTTGTGGTGGTTTTTTCCATGAACATCGGCGGCAATCATGCCCCCCACCGTAACGAACTTCGTGCCAGGGGTCGCCAAGGGAAACCAACCGCGAGGCCCAAAAATCTCTAGAATCTCTGCCAGTAGAACCCCTGCCTCAGCAATCAATTGACCGGTTTGCGGATTAAACCCCAATAGGCGATTGAAGTGGCTCATTTGCAGTGTTGCTTGCCGATTGAGGGCGCTATCTCCGTAGGCACGGCCATTTCCACGGGCAATGAGCGGCAAACCACTGTTGAGAAGCTGGATAATCTCGGATTCTGAGCGCGGGCAATAAACATGACAGGTCTGCACAGGATACCGTCCCCAGCCGCAGAGCCTTTTGAGAGAACTCCTAGGAGTCATTAGAGAAGACATAGCGTTTATCCAAGTGATACTTGACCCCATAGCCAATGGCTAAACCAATAATGGCACCCATTTCCCGCATGAAATGGCTTTGCCAAATCAACCAAAATAGGGTTTCAAATCCCCAAAAAATGGCGGTTGTAAAAATTCCCATTGAAGCATACAGACTAAATTGACGGCTATAGTGATGTATACCCTTTTTATGATCGAAGAAAATCCATCGCTTATCCAGATAGTATTTCACCACCAACCCCACGAGCGTACCCACTGCTACTGCGGCCACAAAATAAGGGAAGCTATTATCAATGATTAATATTATCCTCTGAAAAAATAAATTCATAAAGGTAGCAATCACCGCAAAAACGGTATAGCGAATAATTAGGGTTTGTAAAGTCATAAAACTCCACCTAAGATAAAGCAAACCAGACAAATCAAGAAACAGATTTGGCTTTGTCGATCTTTAATTGCATAAACAATTGGATCATAGTGCATCAAACCGCGGTGGGTCAGCATGATGGTTCGGGTAATCCAGTATAGAAGCACACAGCAAATGCCCCAGAGTACCTGTGGGTTTGTGTAAAGAAGCTGCACTTGGGGAGAGTTGATATAGAGCGCCAGCACCAAAATTGAGACATAACCCGCCCCAATGGCCATCATGCTAATAATCGGCAAATCGTCAACGTGGTAGCCTCGACCACTGGCCTTGAGTTGTTTGCGGTGATAGTAATCCACCAGTTCTGCTTGGCGCTTGACGGTTGCCAGACAAAAGAAGAAAAAGATGGAGAAAGCCAAAAGCCACACACTGAGGGAAATCCCTGTGGCAACCGCACCTGCAAAGATGCGAATCGTGTAAAGGCCCGCAAGGACGCAAATGTCAATAATCATCCGGCGCTTTAGGTAAAAGGAGTAGGCAGTGGTGAGACCATAATAGGCGAGGAGAATGCTCAGAAATGACCAACTAATGGTGGTGGCGATCGCCACGCCGCCGCCGAGGAGGATCAAAATCAGCCATATCCCGTGGGAGAGGGGAATATCTCCAGCGGCAAAGGGACGATGACGCTTGCGGGGATGGGCGCGATCGGCCTGCAAATCTAAAAGGTCATTTAAGACATAGACACTGGACGCCGTCAGACTAAAAGCAATTGCTGCCACCAGCGCAATCCAAAAGGTGGACAAATTAAACTGGTGCGCCGCGAGCATAGGCACAAAGACCAAAACATTTTTTACCCACTGATGGGGCCGAATTTCCTTGAAGTAGGGTTGAATGCTTTGTTTTGCGCTCCCTAAATGTTCCACATTGGGATTGATTTGCTCGACTTTTTGGCGTAGCCGAGGAGACGCATTGACGGTAATTGCTTTGGCCACAACTGCCCACACAGGTAAATCAGCCTCAGAATTCCCCATGTAGATAACATTTTTCTCACCAAAACGCTCTAGGATAAACCTTGCCTTGTTTTCTCCCTTCAAATTAAGCTGGCCATCAGAACCATAAACCTCATCAAAAAGCCCCAAATGGGCAGCAATCCTTTCAGCGGCGAGTTGATGAGTGGCAGTGATGAGGGCAACCTTAGCCCCCTTGGCTTTCCAATCTTGGATATACTGAATAACTTCTGAGTTATAGGGTAATGTGGTAATATCCAAGTCAGTACAGGTAGCTAATTTTCTTTTGATCTGAGAAGGATTGAAGCTTTTTATTTTGAAGAGTTGAATTAGCAGCTCACTAAAAGACAAACAGATTAATTCTAGAAGGACATTCGTTCTCAGTAGGGTGTTATCCAGATCGATAAGAAGGTAAACCATTTTTACAGTTTAAGGTTTTGCTGGGCGTTGGTGCAATAACAATAGTATTTTACCTTTACGCCGGTAAACGGTCGTCTGACAGACAAACGGAAAGCAAATGGCAGTGAGAACCTAGCGAAATGAGCGCATGGCAGAGCAAAAACATCGCTACTGGGTGAAGAACTAGGCAAAATATGACCATGCACTGGTCAATCATGGCAACCAAACGATCTAGTTTGATGAGGAGGACATTGCCAAGAACTGGATGCCCCTTCCCTCGAACAGGCGAGGTAAGTCGAGGTTTTATTCTAACTTGGCCATTCAAGTCTATCTGAGGCCCAAGATTCTGTCCCGTCTGCCCCATCGTGCTGCGGAAGGGTTGGTGAACTCACTGATGCGCCTGTGTGGGTTGAACTTGCCGGTGCTGAATCACACTCATCTGTGGCGCCAGGCGGCCACGTTGGAAGTGAAGATTCCACATCGTTGGAGAACAGGTGCGATCCATGTCGTGGTGAACTCGATTGGTTTGAAGATTTTCCGTGAAAGCGAATGGAAGGTGCACCAGCATGGGGCACTCAAGCGTTGTACCTGGCGCAAAATCCATCTGTCGGTAGATGCAACAGCCAAGGACATCGTCGGCATCGAGATCACCACTACCCCCTGGCACGACAGTGAAGTCTTTCCTGACCTGCTCTCGCAAGTCGAAGGTGACATTTCCCAAGTCAGTGCCGATGGGGCTTACGACACCGAGGCAGTGCATGCTGCCATCAGCGAACCTCAGGTGAAGGCAAGCATACCGCGGCGCGAGGAGGCGGTGCCTTAGGGGAATAATCCTCCCCGTGACCTGATCGCCGATATTGCCGCCAAGGGACAGGAAGGCTGGAAGGAAGAATCTGGCCATTACCTGCGCAGCCTTGCCCAGAAGATGATGTACTGGTTCAAGCAACTGGGGATCGTCTCTTCCCACAGGCCTTTGACCGGCAGGTTACTGAGAGTCATGTGCGTGCAGCGATCATCAAGACTTTGCTCTAATCTTGACACGCCACAGTGCGTGCAGGGTGGGCATAGTGCACCTGCTGCATGAATCAGGATGGGGAGAGGGGAAGATCATACTGGAAACCGCTGATTCAACCCATAGGTATATTAAATAACGCTAATTGTGTACCAACACCCGCACAATCCATTGTTTTTTTAACCCAGATTTTCCATTAGCCACTTCAATGCACGTTTTAAAAAGCTTAAAAAGCCAGTATCATATCCACCAACACAGCAGTGTGGTATAGACCAAGTTGTTAGATAGATTAGTCCAGCAACAATAAAAATTCGTCTGTAGCGATACTTAATGTTTACTTCGCTTGCAAGAGCAAGACAGAAAAACATAAATATGATGACATGAACCCAGCGACCCCAATCAATTGCGAGAAGAAAAAGAGGAAATATTGTTGCTATGCTAGCCACAAACAAAATTTCTCGTTCTTTATTCCACCATGTAGTAAATGATAGAGGAAGTAATGCAAGCCAAAGAAATACAGGGGTAAAGAGAGACCGGTAATCCAAAAGACTTAGCACACGTCTTAGTGCAGTACCGGTATCTTCGCTAAGCCAATCGATAGATCCTTTACAGATATTGGGATCAAGGTTGCGAGTTGTTAAAGACTGACAAATGGCCTGCGCTAAAGCTTCATTGCCTTTATAGAAAAAAGCGAAAATCAAAATTACTGAGCTTGCCGTGGCGAGGATTGAGCTGTAGGCAATAGCAGTACGATTAGTGATAAGTCCATCTTTTGTGCTCACATAAATCAAATAGAAGAAAAACGGTAGCGTGAAAACAGTTAATTCATGTGAAAGTGCCCCTAAGCTGTAAGCAAGAGATATAAAGGTTAGCTTAAAAGGGGTGACGTTCTTATTGGCATATATCAGGCAAAAAAAAGCAAAGATTAGGAAAACAATAATCTCCTTTCGGAATCCACCTTGCGTGTCGTAGAAAGGGAAGAGCAAAAATGCTGGTGAAAATAGGATTAAAAGCCAAAATAAACTTCTTTTTTTTCGATAATAGAGCTTTAGTACAAGACCAAAAATTAGAGCATAGATAGCTACTTGTGTGACATAGGTTACCCATAACAATGGCAAACCAAAGTCTGAGACTTTTAATAAGAAGGTCCCTATTAGTCCTCTTCGTACGATTCCTGCACTGTAATTGATTAGCCAATCACCCGTTTTCCAGTTGTTTCCACCATTCAAAATTTCTATTGCGTAATAACGACAAAAGTAAGCAAAAAATACCCAAACTACATATGGCGCATATTTTTCTATTTTTGTTTTGCTGAGCATCTTAGAACAATTTTGCCTTAGAGATGTCATTAGTGCATTAAAGCGGCCAATGAAATCTGTGGCAAGGGGCTGTGTCATCGTAATTATAAGCAGCAACACCTCTTGCAGGGAAATAGGTAACAGATTATGAATTCTCTGCTGCTGGGCATGACGCTCAAAGGGCGAG
>NZ_DVDW01000059.1:0-2293 GCF_015296045.1 Thermosynechococcus sp. M3746_W2019_013
CGTTCGTAAGTTCTAAACGTTCCCCTACCACAATCCGCAGGCCCTCTTGGCGTGCCCGCCGCTCCCAATAGCCATCCAGTCCTAAGTCTTCCCGCTTGTTTTGGCTGGCCGCTGGAGCCACGTTGTGGGTCAGCAGCGCTTGTGCCGCCGGGTCGCTAATCTCCTCACCTACCTTCTTGCCCGCGGGAATGGCCAGCAAGGGATTCGAGGGCGGCATGGTGCTACTATAAACCGGCTTAGGACCATAGCGGTCATCGGCGCGGTAGGTGTCATCCACATAGGGCTTGGGCTGGGTTTTGTTGGCAAAGCGCCCCTGCACCACATAAAATTGCTTATCCCAACCTTTCGTGGCGTCGTTATCGCGGTTGGTCAGATTCGTGGGGTCATTGCCGCGGGCTTTGCTTTTATCCTCGGTGAGAATGGCCACCGGGTTCAGGGCAACCTCCGCCGGATTCACACCGCTCTTGACCGAATCCCGAGTGTTGTTGAACGTAACATTCTCTCCTGGTGGGTCTGCATCGCCAGTGGTGTAGGGGGAACTGGGCGGTTCGCGGTAGGAGTGAATTTTCACAGTGCCGGCGTTGGTGTTGTTATCCCGCAAACTGCCGGCCATAAACTGCCCCTGAAACTCAATTTGCTGGGTTTGGGGGTTGACCACCTCCGTTGCCGTAATTTCAGAAGCGACGCGGGTATAAACACAGGACTTGGGCGAACTAATCAAATAGGCTTGGAAACCCTGATCGCCGCCGGTCATAAAGATGCTGCCTTCAGTGTGCATGGCCCCATTCCAGCGGAATGTCGGCCCCGGGAAAATCTCCAAGTCATTGCGGAACCAGGCGCCCCACTTGTTGCCCCGCTCCATTTGCCGCTCTTGCACAAACTCAATGGTGGAGAGGGCCTGACCGCCGTTGCGGTTTTCATAGACAAAGGCATTAATCTGGAAATTCTTCCGCAGAATGGCACTGCTTACCTCATCCCAGCCCACCTCTGCGCTGCTGCCCCCGCTCAAGTTGGGGCACTGATTCCCTGCCGCTGTAATGCCCATGGGCCGACTGCGGGTAATCAGGTTTTTGGCCTTTTGGGCGTCATCCCAGTTGAGCTGCGTATCATTGGGGCGCTTCATCAAAATGGAGTAGGCCACAATGGAGTCTGGTGTGGGTTGAAACGCCCAGGCATTATCTAGGGTGCCATCTCCATCCAAGTCAATGCGCTGCTCATCCGCCAAGGTGTAAGGATCGGGATTGCGGGGGGTTCCGGTCCTGTTGCCAATAATTTGCTCAATCGTCGCTTCCCCTGGTACGCCATTGGGCCGCAAAGGGTCTTGGGTAAAGAAGTACTCTAGTTTTGTCCGTGCCCGGTCAATGGCGGGTGCGGTGGCATTCATCACTTGAATTTCTTGCCGTTGGCCGCTCACCTCGGCGGTGCGATTGAGGGTGCGAATCATCAGGGCCGCCACCGTTAGGGTGACCACCACTAACACAATGACCGCCGTTGGCAGCACAAAGCCGGCACGCCCCCAGCGCAACTCTGAGCCCCGCTGCCGCTGGAACCTGAGGGGGGTGAGTCGCTGCCGCACCCAGCGCTGTAACTGGAATATGAGATGACGGATAAACCGCATGAGTTTGCGATATTGTCGCTTCGACAGTCCAAGGGAGCGATCGTGCTTTTTCATACCCGCACCTAAGTTGACCTACCAGAAAATTGTTAGCCTACCAGAAAGGTGAAAGGTGGCGATCGGTTATCCACACAGCTAGGGTACCCCCACCCCGTAGGCTCCATAAACCTAGTATGGTTTTTCTTTAATAAAAACTTTCACTTCGCAGCAACATTTCTGAAAGTTTCGCAACAACTGGACATTATTGCTGCTAATTAAGCAATAGCAATACTTCTTAAACTTTTAACTGGTATGCTACCACCGTCACCGTGCCAAGAACCCCTTCCCCAGTGACCCGCAGTAGCACTCAAGCAAAGCGCTCCAGCCATGCCGCCACTTCCTCCAGTTCCCTAAAGTCAAGCAGCGCCTCTGCCAAAGCCTCAATCTGTGAAATAGAAAGCTGCCGAATCCGCTCCTCCAAGTCCCTAGGCACACTCCCAAATCGCCGCCTCAGCAGGCGCAAGATAACTAGCACTTCTCCCTGTTGCAATCCCTGTTGCAATCCCTGTTGCAAGCCCTGCTGCAAGCCTTGTTGCAAGCCCTGTTGCAATCCCTGTTGCAAGCCTTGGTGTAATCCCTCCTGCAATCCCTGTTGCAATCCCTGTTGCAATCCCTGTTGCAAGCCTTCCTGAAGTCCTT
>NZ_DVDW01000050.1:0-17370 GCF_015296045.1 Thermosynechococcus sp. M3746_W2019_013
CTGAGTCTTAAAAGAGCATGATTAGCAATTTTTTTATTAAACGCCCCGTCTTTGCAACAGTTTGTTCTCTACTAATTATTCTGGTGGGGGCGATCGCGCTGCCAACGCTAGCCATTGAGTACTACCCTAACGTCAGACCACCGACAATTCAGGTATCTGCCAACTATGCCGGTGCTAATGCCGAAACCGTCGAAACGAATGTCACCACAATCCTAGAAACGCAAATTAATGGCGTGGAAGGGATGGATTACATTGACTCCACCAGTAACAGCTTTGGCAACAGCAATATCACGATTACCTTCACTGAGGGCTATGACGAAAACATTGCGGCGGTGGATGTGAATAACTTAGTTGCCTCTGTTACCTCGCAACTGCCACCAGAGGTCATTAACACTGGGGTCAATGTTAGCAAATCCACGAATCAGATTGTTTTGGCCTTAGCCCTGTACCCAGAGGAGGGCTACGACTACGACGCCACCTTCATCAGCAACTACGCGACCCTCTATGTGGTACAACCTCTGCAACGTCTGAAGGGCGTAGGGAAGGTTCAGGTCTTTGGTCAACGCACCTATGCCATGCGGATTTGGCTTGATCCCAATCGCTTAGCCAGTCGCGGTCTCACGGCTCAGGATGTGGTGCGCGCTCTCTCCGATCAGAACGTCCAAGTAGGGGCCGGGATTATTGGTGCCCCCCCAGCACCAGAGGGACAGGAGTTTCAAATTTCCATTCAAGCCCAAAGTCGCTTAGCCTCAGAAGAAGAGTTTGCCGACATTATTATTCAGCGCGGTGAAGATGGCTCCGTGGTTCGCATTCGCGATGTCGGTCGGACTGAGCTAGGAGCACAAAACTACAACACCAACTTTCAGTTTGATGGCCGTAACGCGGTTGGGATTGGTATCTATCAACTCAGTAGCGCCAATGCCCTCGACATTGCCCGTGCTGTGGAGGCGGAGATGGCTATTTTAGCCGAGAAATTTCCCCCCGGACTGAAATGGAGTGTGGGATTTAGCACCACCGATGCGGTGCAGGAGTCGATCAAAGAGGTGGTCATTACACTGATTGTGGCCATCATTCTTGTGATTGCGGTGATCTTTTTATTTCTTCAAGATTGGCGTGCCACAATTATTCCGTCGGTGACGATCCCCGTCTCGTTGATCGGCACTTTTGCGTTTATGAAGGCTTTTGGGTTCTCGATTAACAGTCTGACCATGTTTGGTCTGGTGCTGGCGACGGGGCTGGTGGTGGATGATGCGATTGTGGTCGTGGAAAATGTCACCCGGCTCATAGAAGACGAGGGCATGACTCCCCAAGAAGCGGCCAGTCGCTCAATGGCGGAAGTCACCGGAGCGTTGATTGCCACCTCATTGGTGATGATGGCAGTCTTCATTCCTGTGGCCTTTTTTCCGGGGGTTACTGGGCGGCTGTATCAGCAGTTTGCTTTGACGATTGTCTTTGCAATTGCCCTTTCTACTTTTAATGCTTTAACCCTTTCTCCCCCTTTGTGCGCTCTGCTCCTGCGGCGGGAACGTCCCTCGATGGCGAACTTTATCTTGTTTCGCTGGATCAACCGCTTGATTGCAAGAACGCGGCGAGGCTATGCCCGAAGCCTCAATGTGATTGTGCGACTAAAATACTGGGTGCTGGCGGGCTTTGTCGCCCTGCTGGGGATGACCTACTGGCTGTTTCAGATCGTTCCCGGTGGCTTTGTCCCCCAAGAGGATCAGGGCTATTTTGTCACCCTTGTACAATCACCCCAAGGGGTCTCCCTAGAGTACACGAGTAATATTGTCTTCAAAACAGCGGACGCGATCGCCCAAAATCCAGCGGTCGAACATACCTTTGCCATTGGCGGCTTTAGCTTCTTCGGTACAGGTTCAGATAAAGGAATTATCTTTACGAGTCTCAAGCCTTGGTCACGGCGGCCAACCCTTGATCAGTTGCTACCCCAGTTTCAGAAGGTGGTAGCGGGTGAACTCGGAGCAGTGGTGTTTTCGTCCAATGTGCCGACCATTAACCTTGGTGGGAGTGGCCTTGGCGGCTTTGATATGCAGGTGATGGATCAGCAGGGCCTAGGTCTTGAAACCCTTGCAAGTTCGGTGAACGAGCTGATCCTAAAAGCAAATAACACTCCCGGTTTTGTTGCTGTTAATACCCCCTTTGCCATTAATGCCCCCCAGTTAAATGTGACGGTTGATCGCACCCGCGCCCTTGCCTTGGGGGTTTCCCTCAAGGACATTTTTAATGCTATGCAGATTTACTTGGGGTCGTTATACGTTAACCAATTCACAATCTTTGCCCGCAGCTACCAAGTAATTGTGCAGGCGGACAAGCAGTTTCGCTCGAATCCCGATGACATCAACCGCATCTATGTGCGTTCAGAGCAAAATGCCCTCATTCCCCTCAGTAATCTCGTAAAAATTGAAGAGGTCTCGGCACCGCCCATTATTTATCACCATAACCTGTTCCGTTCGGCAGAGGTGACCGGCCAAACTGTGCCGCCCCTTAGTGATCGTCAAGCGATAATGACCATGGCATCCTTGGCTGAGGAGGTTCTCCCCAATGGCATCGGCTATAGCTGGACAGGGTTATCCCTAGAGTCCGTCCGCTCCGCAGGCCAAGCACCGTTGATTTTTGGCCTTGGTTTGGTGTTTGTGTTCCTCGTGCTCTCAGCGCAGTACGAAAGCTATATTGACCCCTTGATCATCATCCTTTCGGTGCCTTTGGCGATCATGGGCGCGTTGCTGGCACAGTGGTTGCGGGGGCTGAATAATGATGTGTTTTGCCAAATTGGCTTGGTGATGCTGATTGGCCTCGCCAGTAAGAATGCGATCCTGATTGTGGAGTTTGCCAACCAAATTCGTGAAAGCAAGGGCACTACCATTGTCAAGTCGGTGATTCATGCTGCCGAAGAACGGCTGCGCCCTATTTTGATGACGGCAATCTCCTTCATTTTGGGCATCTTCCCACTGGTAATTGCCACGGGGTCTGGCGCAAAATCCCGTCACTCCTTGGGAACCAGTGTCACGGGTGGCATGATTGCGGCCACATTCCTCAGTTTCTTTGTGGTGCCGATCATTTACATCCTCATTAAGGAAGTGGTGGCACGGCTGACCAAGGAGAAGCCCGAGGAAGCAACGCCAAGGGGGTCTTAGCTTACTTTACTATTTGCAAAACTCTTGTATCGTGGGGAATGATCCTTTGGCTCGTTTGTGATCATGCCCAAGCAACTGGATTTGCTGACCTCTGGACAGGTGATTCCTACACCACTGCACAGTGAAATGCAGCGCTCCTATCTGGAGTACGCCATGAGTGTGATTGTGGGGCGGGCGCTACCAGATGTACGGGATGGGCTAAAACCAGTACATCGGCGGATTCTCTATGCGATGTACGAGTTGGGGCTGACGCCCGATCGCCCCTTTCGCAAGTGTGCACGGGTCGTGGGGGATGTGCTCGGGAAATATCACCCCCACGGGGATCAAGCGGTCTATGAGGCACTGGTGCGCTTGGTGCAGCCCTTTAGTAGTCGCTATCCGCTGTTGGCGGGGCATGGCAATTTTGGCTCCATTGATGATGATCCACCGGCGGCAATGCGCTATACGGAAACGCGCTTGGCAGCGATCGCCCACCGCACGCTACTGGAGAATATCAGCGATGCCATTGTGGATTTTGCTCCCAACTTTGACAGTTCCCAAGAAGAACCATTGGTGTTGCCGGCGCAACTGCCGATTTTGCTGCTGAATGGCTCAACGGGAATTGCGGTGGGCATGGCTACAAACATTCCACCCCACAATCTGGGGGAAGTGGTGGATGCACTAATTGCTCTCATTGACCGACCCCATCTCTCCCTAGAGGAGCTCCTCACCCATCTGCCGGGACCAGACTTTCCCACGGGGGGTGTGATTGTGGATGGGGCAGGATTGCTACACGCCTACAGGACGGGTCGAGGAACAATTACACTGCGGGGAGTGGCTACCCTTGAGGATATTGCGCCCGGACGCGGCCGCCACCGCCGCCAAGGGATTGTGGTGACGGAGTTGCCCTATCAGGTGAATAAGGCGGCATGGATTGAAAAGGTGGCCGATTTGGTGAATCAAGGTCGCCTTGAGGGCATTGCCGATCTGCGGGATGAGAGTGATCGCGAGGGGCTGCGGGTGGTGATTGAACTAAAGCGGGATGCCCCAGCGGCGCAACTCTTGGAGCAGCTCTATCACCTAACAGCGTTGCAAGTGACCTATGGCATCAACTTGATGGCACTGGTGGGCAATCAACCCCGCCAGCTCTCCCTCAAGGAGATCCTCAGGGAGTTTTTGCAGTTCCGCGAAAAGACGCTGCTGCGGCAATATCACCATGATCTGGCAACAGCTCAAGCCCGCCAACAGGTGGTGACGGGACTCTTAATCGGCCTCAATGCCGTGGAGCAGGTGATTGAGATTGTGCGATCGGCGGCGGATGGCAGTGCAGCCCAGCGGGAATTGATGACCCGCTTGGGTTTGAGCGATCGCCAAGCTAATGCCCTGATTGCCATGCCCCTCCGCCGCCTCACCCAACAGGAACGCCAAGAACTGGAACGGGAACAGGCGGAGCTGCAAGCGCGGATTGCCCAATTACAGACCCTGATTCACCAGCGGCCTGAGCGCCTCAAGGCACTGAAGAAAGAATTGCGGCAGTTGAAAAAAGAATTTGGCGACCCTCGCCGTACCCAAATTCTGAGGGAAACTCCTCCCCCTGAGGAAGTCGCTGATTGTGGGGGGGATTCCCTCTGGATAGAAATCAGCTGTCGCGGCTATGGTCGCTGTCTGCCCCAGCAGCGTCGTCGCAGTGGTCTGCCGTTGCAAACGTGGCTACCGTGGTCAGAGCCATTGCCCTTGGGCTTCTCGGTACAGGCCAGCGATCGCCTGTGGGTGTTTACGGAGAGTGGCAAGGTCTATCCGCTGCCTGTGGAGCGACTACCCGTCACCAGCCGTCGTGAGGGCGATCGCGGCCAACCCCTCCTTACCCTCCTAGCGGAGTCAGCTCAAGGGGAAAGCCTCCTTACCGTCATTCCCAGTCAAGCCACAGCGGAAAAGCTCATTCTGCTGACGCGCCAAGGTCGCATCAAGGTGATTCCCATCTCAGACCTGCAAGACCTGAGGGGGCGCGGTCTCCAACTCACCAAACTGAAGGCGGGGGATGCCCTTGGTTGGGTATTGCCTGCGGACAGGGATCATTTGGTGTTGGCCACCTCGCGGGGGCGGGTTTTTCACTTTTTCATCCCCGACATTCCAGCTTTGGGACGGCTCAATCAAGGTCAAGCGGCGGTGCGCCTTAGTGTGCAGGAGATCTTGGTGGGGGCGATCGCCCTTTCGGAACGAGAAAATGTTATCCTCGTTACCGCTTCCGGTCTTGGTAAACAAGTGCCCTTGCCCCTGATTGAAGTGGTGCCCCTCGGTCATTTAGGTCAATTGGCGATGCCCTTGCAGCAAAAATCGGATCGCTTGGCGGGCATTGGCCCTGGCCGTAGCTCCCTCGCACTGGTGACGACCCAAGAACGGGCCTGGATCACCAATGGGGAAGAGATCCCCCTCCTTAATAAAGAGGCGATGGGGGTGGCGATCGCCCCCCTTGACCCGGGGGAACAGGTGCAGGCGGTGGTGGCATTGGCCTAACTAATTCAATCCAGCGGCCACAGACTCGCAGGTGCTTGCCCCCTGGCAGGCTTGCGGTTTGGCTACCATTGCCGGCAGTGATCAGAGCTCGGACTGCTTCAATCACCCTGAAGTTGAGACCCCGTTTCAGGTGCTGCCGCAGAAAGCGCTGGATTAAGCGGCGTTGCAGGGCAAGGGGCAATTCCCGCAGGCGCAACCGATCTAAGGCCGGAGGATGCTCGCGGATCACTGTGGGGGCAAGACGCTCCACCTCAGCCTCGAAATAGGCGCGATCGCTAGCGAGCAGCTCAGCGGTTTGGCCAAGCACCTCTTCCAGATTCGGATTGAAGTGCTGTTGTAAATAGGGGATTAACTCCAAACGCAGCCGATTGCGGCGATACGCCACATTGTGGTTGGTTTCATCCTGCCAGATGGGCAATCCGTAGGCTTGGCAAAAAGCAGCGGTTTCAGCGCGGGTCATGCCCAGGAGCGGGCGCACCAACTGAATAGCGCCCAAGGAACGGCTGGGCAAGAGGGTGGCGAGGCCATCGGGGCTAGTGCCCCGCAACAGATGCAGCAATAGACTTTCAGCGCGATCGCTCTGGGTATGGGCTGTCACCACATGGGTGCAATCCAACGCCTTGGCCATGCTCTCAAAGACTTGGTAGCGCCATGAACGGGCTGCTGCCTCAGTTTTCGGCAAATCAGGGGCACTCACCACCTCACAGGGTAGATGCCATTTCTGCGCTAGCTGTCGGACAAAATTTGCATTGGCGGTGCTATCTGCACGCCAGCGGTGATCACAATGGACCGCCGCCAAAAACCACTGCCAGTGGGGTTGTAGATCCAGCAACAGGCGCGTTAAACAAACGGAGTCTTGCCCCCCCGATAGAGCAATGAGAATGCGTGACCCCAAAGGAAGCCATTGCTGGATTTTTAAGGTGGTGTGCAGGCGGGCGTGGTGAATGCCCCACACGGGCAACCCCCTAGAAGAACCAGCCGTAGGAGTGTAGGCCCTTCCCCAGCAGATTCACCCCTAGGTAGCAGACCCAGACCACTCCAAAGCCAACCGTGGCGAGAATCGCCGGTTTACGTCCTTGCCAATCGCGGGTAATGCGGGCATGGAGATAGGCAGCATACACCAACCAAACAATCAGTGCCCAAGTTTCTTTTGGATCCCAACTCCAAGGTGCGCCCCAAGCCTCGTTGGCCCATACGGCACCGGAGATAATGCCAATCGTCAACAGGGGAAACCCCAGACCAATCATGCGGTAGCTCAGGTTATCGAGGGTTTCGGCTAAAGTCAGGCGTTGTAAACTCAATTGCAGAGCTGGTGGGGTGAGTACCGTTGTGCCACCGCCCCCCGTCGAGGATTCTAGGGCAGGGTCTGGCGGGCGACTGCGGAAGCTGCCTGTTCCCACAGAACTCCCCCTGAGGTTGATGGGCTGGCCCCAGGTGACGATAAGAAAGGCGATCGCCAACAGGGAGCCCACCATCAAGGTGGCATAGCTGAGCATCATCACACTGACGTGCATCATTAACCAGTTGGACTTGAGAGCTGGCACCAAAGGGGCTGACTGTTGCATCTCAGGGGGCAGAGAGAGGGCAGCAAAGGCTGTAATTCCCATTGCAACGGGTGCAGTGACAACTCCCACAAGGGGCTGGCCACTGATGGACTCGGCGACAAAGTGCATGGCCGTCAGCCCCCAACACAGGAAAAAGAGGGATTCATAGAGATTACTGATGGGAAAGTAGCCCCCCTCAATCCAGCGCGCCGCCAGCAGGCCAGTAATACAGAGGTTAGCGATCGCTATCCCCGTGCGACCGGCAGCGGTCAGCAGTGGCCACTGGGGAAATGCTGCCCCGCACCAGTAGAGCAACATGGTGATAAAAAGTACCGCAAAGGCGGTATTATCGAGCCAACCTTCTAGGGTCAATAAATCCATAGGTTTTTGTATTGCCAGCCTGCTACTCTTTCTGTATTGTACTGTCCGAACCGCGCTTTTCTGGGATAGGGGAGTGGGTTCCATTCTTAGTAACAAGGGCTGTACCACAATTTAGCCTGAATCCCTATAATCAGGGGTGAAGAATCATCCTGTTCTATTGTGCTGCTGCTGGAGCAAGAACCCCATGAATGAGCTACGGGCTGCGCTGGAATTGGCGACAGAGGAGGAGTTGCAAGACCTAACAGAAATTCTGTTTCGTCGTCGGCTCAACCCCTTGGACTATCTAACCACGCCGGATCCCATTGCGGTACAAGCCCAAGATCGTCAAGCCTGGTTAGATGACATTGAAGAGCGGTTTCGCTTTTTGGCAGCCGATGGTTTGACGGTGCTCAAGGGCAAAGCCCAGCAAATCAGCTATCGGCAAACTTTGATGCGGGTCTGTCGCTACTTAAAAATTAAGTTTTCCCCCAGTTGGACGGTGCCTGAACTGGAAATGGAGATCTTCTTGAATGTGTTGCAGCGGATGTGGAAAAAGCTGGGGGATCAGGATCGGCGGGTTTTGGCCGCCCAAATTCAAGAGAGCTTGCCCGAATTGCGCCATGGCCACCCCATTTCCATGGAAATGGTGCGCTTAATCCTAGAGGGCAGTGCCGCGATCGCCATCAGTTCTGTTGTGCGCTCCATGGTGGTGCAGCAGGTGGCACGGCAGTTTGCAATTCATTTTGCTGGCTCCAAGCTCTCAATGATCCCCTTGGTGTCACGGGGGGCAGCCATGGGAGCCGCTCGATTGGCAGTGGGGCGCAGTCTCTTGGCCTTTGCCAGTACTGCCCTGTGGGTATGGTTTATTGCCGATTTGGGTTGGCAAGCCATTTCCACTAACTATGCCCGCATTATTCCCACCATTTTTGCGATCGCCCAAATTCGTCTTTTGCGGGGTGAACAGGCCGCCCAGTGGGCGATGGCCTAGAGGGTGATCAGCCGCTCTTTGTCCAAGGTGAGCAGTTGCCGCAGCTGGTCAAGGTTGAGTTCGGTCAGCCAGTGTTCGCCGCTACCCACAATCATTTCCGCAAGGGCTTTTTTCTGTTCGATTTGCTCGTGGATCTTTTCCTCAAGGGTACCCGTGCAGACAAATTTATGGATTTGGACATTGCGGGCTTGACCAATGCGGAAGACGCGATCGCTGGCCTGATTTTCTACCGCTGGGTTCCACCAGCGATCGTAGTGAAAGACATGGTTAGCGCGAGTCAGATTGAGACCCACGCCCCCTGCCTTGAGGGAAAGGATAAAGACCCTGGGGGCTTCGGGATCGTGCTGAAAGCGTTCCACCATGAGTTCCCGCTGGGCTTTGGGGGTGCGTCCTGAGAGGAAAAACACCTCCTGCTGGAGCACCTTTTCCAGGTAGGTTTTCAGGTGGGTGCCAAACTCCGCAAATTGGGTAAAGACAAGGGCGCGATCGCCCACTTCCTGAAGCTCTTGCAGCATTTCTATTAGGCGTTGCAATTTACCTGAGCGAGCGGGGGCATAGTCTTCTTGCTTGAGATACTGGGCAGGATGGTTGCAGATTTGCTTCAGCTTGGTCAGGGTGGCCAAGATATTGCCCCGCCGCTGGATGCCTTCACTATTTTCGATGGCAGCAAGGGAGTCTTCCACCACCGCAGTGTAAAGCTGCATCTGCTCTAGGGTGAGGCCGCAATAGACCAGCATCTCCTGTTTTTCGGGCAGGTCTTGAATAATGCTGTGGTCGGTTTTCAGGCGCCGCAGAATGAAGGGTTGGACATAGGTGCGCAGGGCGTTGAGGGAGCTGGTGTCGCCATAGCGTTCAATGGGACGGACATAGCGGTGTTGAAAGTAGGTGCGATTGCCCAAGTACCCCGGATGGAGGAAGTCCATAATTGACCAAAGTTCGAGCAGGCGGTTTTCTAGGGGGGTTCCCGTCAGGGCAATGCGAAACTGGGCGGACAGTTCCCGCGCCGCTTGGGACTGTTGGGTGTTGGCATTCTTGATGTTTTGGGCTTCATCCAGGACCAAGTGCTGCCACAGAACCGGTTGCAAGGTGGCGCGATCGCGCTGCAGGAGGGCATAGCTGGTCAGAATCAAGTCATGGGTTTCCACCCTTTTGAGGAAGGCCTTGCCCTTGGGGCGATCGCTCCCGTGGTGGACATAGGCCCGCAAGGTTGGGGCAAACTTTTGGCACTCCCGCAGCCAGTTCCCCAGCACCGACGTAGGACAGATCAACAGTGTCGGTCGGTAGGCACGTCCCTTTTCCTTGAGGTGGAGCAAAAAGGCCAACAGTTGAATCGTTTTCCCCAACCCCATATCGTCTGCCAAGCAAGCCCCCAGCCGCCAGCGTTCCAAGAAACTCAGCCACGCCACCCCCCGTGCCTGGTAGGGGCGCAGTTCACCACAAAACTCCTGCGGTGTTGGCACTGGATCCAAGCTTTGTTTGCCCGTGAGGCCATCCAAGAGTGTCTGCAGCGCATCATTGGTGTCTAAGCCAAGAATCGGCAACTTGGCCACCGTCACCGTATCCCCCGTAGCAATGCGCAGTGTCTCTGCAAGGGAGAGTTGGGTCTTTTGGGGAGACTGGAGAAACTCTTGAGCAGCCTTGACCTCTTGGGGGCGCAGCAGCACCCATTCACCATTGAGATAAACCAGGGGAGTCCCTTGGCGGCGCAGTTGATCAAAATCTGCTTCCGAGAGGGGATGCTGCCCCAACTGCAACTGCCACTGAAACTGCATCAAGCTGTCAATACTCAAGCCGCTAGTGGCCGGCGGCAATGTGGCAATTATTTTCAGACCCAAGCGATGTTGGGCGCTATTGCGGCGCAAACTCGGTGGCAAAATGATCGCAACCCCCTGCTGCTCAAGGGGCGCAATTGCACTTTGCAAGAAGGCATACACTTCGGTGGTGTGCAGCGTCAGACCCAGGGGGGAGCGTTCTTGAAGACTGCGATCGAGGGGACGATAAATGCGGGAGGCCAAGCCCAGTCCCCGCAGCAGGGTCTCTTGGGGCTGCCAGAGCACCTGCCCTTGATAGAGGAGGGCCTCTTGGGTGCATTGCCAAATCGCAGCTGCCGTTAGCATCGTGTCCGTTTCCCCTTCAGTTTGCAGCCCAAAGGCCAAGTGCCAGTCACCATCGGCGGTCTCTGGAGGTACCAGTTGCAGAGCCAGTCGCCATTGGGGACGCAGATCCAACTGCTCGCGGTAGGGTTCTTGCCAGCGGTGCAGGCGTTCAATGAGGGGAGGTGGCAGTTCCGTGGTTTGACCCGTTTTCAGGAAGGCTAGCCAGTGGCTATGCTCTTTGGCCAAGCCCACTTTGGGCAATTCGAGGTCAGCAAGGGCAGTGTGCAGATAACCCTGTAGGGTGTGCTGCAGAAAATCCGCCAGTAGGTCTGAAGCATGGGGGGGAAACTGCAGCGCCTCGCCATTGGCTTGATAACAGCGACACAAATCGGGCATCTGCCGGCTAAATTCACGGAAGCGATCGCGATCGCCCCCGTGGGTCAGCAGAATCCGCCAGCCCTCTGGTGTCGGCAGGTACTGGCCGCGCACAATTAAATCCAGCAGCCAGCGACTAACGTGCAGCCAATAGCGCAGATCCTCCCCGATGGACCCACCGTTTGGATCGTGAAGGCTCAGTTGATGCAGTTGTGCCAAAACAGCCGTGGCGGGAATTGCCCAACCGGGCACCTGCCATAAAAACAGGGGTTCCCCCTTGAGGGCGGCAAGCGGTGGCGGGAGCAATTGATGCCCCTGAATCTGTGCCGGTAACGCAATGGAAGTGGAACTTGGGCAGGCTGTCTCCCCAATAGGTATTTTGCTCTGGGTGGCGTAGGGATAAACCGGGATAGCAGGCGGCTCCCAAGGGGTGATTACCTGGGTGAGCGATCGCCATTCTTCCGCCCAAATGAAAAACTGTGGCGCTGGCCCTAGGAGCCAGGTGCCATGTAAAATAGCCATGCCAATATTTTAATTAATTAATTTTAATTAATGAGAATGAGCTTTCAGGAGCGATTCGAACTCTTCGGCGGGCAGGGGAGGGCCAAAGAGATAGCCTTGACCGTAGTCACATCCCAGTCCCTGAAGTATTTGCAGTTGCCTTGGTGTTTCAATGCCCTCAGCAACAGCCCGGTAGCCCAACTGCTGGCTCAGGAGTAGAATCATGCGGGTAATTTGCAAGTTGCGTTCATTTTCCTCCAGTTGGCTGACAAAGGAACGATCTACCTTGAGGTGTTGAATCGGCAGGCTCTGGAGATAGCTGAGGCAGGAATAGCCTGTGCCAAAGTCATCAATGCCAATTTCAATATTGCGATTCCTGAGCAATTCCAGCAAATTCAGCATTTCACTTCCCAGTTCAATGCTAATCCTTTCGGTGAGTTCTAGCAGCAAATGCTGTCTGGGCAGGGGGTACCGCCGCTGAAGGGTATCCAGATACTTCAGGAAAGTGGCATCCTGGAGCGTCTTGGCAGAAACATTGACGCCGAGCCTTAAATCAGCTGGGATGCCATACTGCTGTTGCCAAGTCCAGAGCTGCCGACAGGTCTGCTCTAGGACCCACTGATCCAGCGCCACGATCAACCCTGTCTCCTCGGCAATGGGGATAAAGTGTGCCGGTGAGACAAGACCCCGCTCAGGGTGTTGCCAGCGCACCAAGGCCTCCATGCCGACCAATCGCTGACTCTTCAAATGAAAGATCGGCTGGTAAAAGACTTGCAATTCCCCACCGTTTAGAGCGTGGCGCAGATCATGTTCAAAGTGGAGCCGCTCTAGAACCTGTTTGTGCATCTGGGCATTAAAGACAGCATAGCGCTTTGTTAACTGCCTTTTAGCCGCATACATAGCAATATCGGCATCCCTTAGGACGGCTATACCGGTTTCATACTCGTTTTGGCAAAAGACAACGCCGATACTCGTACTGAGGAAAATTTGCCGCTCCTCCACCCTCAGGGGCTCCTGAAGGCGATGGATAATTTGTTCGCACAGGGCGATCGCCCTCTGGATGTGGGGCACCTCGGTGAGCAGAATCGCAAACTCATCTCCGCCCAAACGAGCTACCGTGTACCGATTCTCAACGAGGCACCGCAGCCAACTGGCGAAAGTCATTAGAAGTTGGTCCCCCACCCCATGGCCCAGGCTGTCATTAATCACCTTAAAGCGATCCAGATCGAAAAATAGCACCGCATAGTAAAACTCAGGACTTGTTTGCGCCTCGGTAATTGCTGCTTCCAATTGCTCCATGAAGTAAAGCCGGTTCGGCAGTCCTGTCAAAGAATCGTGATAGGCTTGCCGATGCAGTTGAAGCTGCACTTTTACTCGAGCAGTGACATCGCGGGAGGTCGTCTGCAGTTGGTGCAATTGACCTTGACTGTTGTAGCAGGGTTTAACTAACGTCTCCAGCCACAGGGGATCCCCTTGGGCAGTACAAACCTCATAGGTTATGGGCCAGAACCTTTGCTGCTGAATCATCTGCTCCAGTTCCTGGTTGACTCGCGATCGCTCCCAATCAGAAGAACAAAGCTGGCTAAAATGCTGGCCAAGCAGCTTTTCAGGAGGAATGCCCAAGAGGGTTTGACAAGAGGGACTCACATAGAGACATTGCCACTGCGGATCGTAGAGCCCAAGAATATCGCTGGTATTTTCCGCTAGGAACCGATAGCGTGCCTCGCTTTCCTGCAGTGCTAGTTCAATGGCTTTGCGTTCTGTAATATCAATGTTGGTACCTACCACTTTACAGGGCTGACCCTGCTCATCGTGAATCAATACTGCTTCACTGTGGAACCAGCGGTAGGTGCCATTGCAATGGCGGAGCCGAAAATCAATATTGTACTCTGCCGCGCCGCGTAGGAACTGACGGTAGGCAACAGTAACGCGATCGCGATCCTCTGGGTGGAGTCGCTCTTCCCAATCCTCAAGACTTGCTTCTTTGGCGGTGCCAGAATACCCCAATTGCCTTCGGTAGCTGGAGGAAACACAGAAGGCCCCTGTACGTAAATCACAAAAATAGAAACCAATATTAGAGACCCGTGCCGCCAACTCTAACTGCGCCTGTTGTTCCTTAAGACGAGTCTCCGCCACCAGCCGCTCCGTGACATCCAAAACCACCGTGTACCAGACAACAGCGCCATCGGCCTCCCGTGTGGGTTGACCCGCCCCCTCCAGCCAGCGGACTTCTCCTGTGGCAGGATGAATGATGCGCCATTGACAAAACCAAGGGGTCAAGGTTTCAGCCGAACGCAGTACAGATTGCCATGTGGCTTCTCGATCCTCGGGATGCACAAGCTGCCACAAACATTCACCATCGGCGGCAGCTGCCTCTGCCGGTACACCCCAAAGACGTTCGCACATTGGGTTGAGGTAAAGGGCACAGTTGCGGCCATCGGGATATTGCTCATAGCGGAAAATGGCGCCAGGCAAGTGAAGCGTCGCCAAGCGAAACCGTTCCTCACTGGCGCGCAGAGCAGCCTCAACCTGCCGTCGCTCAGCCAGTTCCTGTTGTACTTGCCGGTAGAGGGTGGCTTGGTAAATGGCTACCTCCAATTGGGTGGCAACCCCACAGGCTCGTTCAATTTCTGCCCTTGACCACCCATGGGGTTGAGGGTAGGTAGATAGGCTCAGGCTTCCCCAGAGGCGACCTGCCACCATTAAGGGAATCAGTAACCAGGCTCCCGGAAAAGTAATTGCAATTTCTTGGTTAATGGGATCGCTAATTTCACGGGTATCGTCAACAATGACGATGTTCCCTGCTTTTAGATCTGCGGCAAAAGGGTTGTTGGGATCCGGAATTTCAAAACCATCGTGACGAGGAAAGTTGGGATCATGGTGATACTCAGCAATATGCCGCCAGACTCCCTGCTCCGGTAAATACTGCACCACAACCGCATCAACCCCTAGCCCCACGCCAACTTCCCGCACAGCCGTCTCAAAGATCACGTCGAGATCAAGGGAGTTGCGAATCGCTTGCATAATACGGTTCGCCGCTTGCTCCTGCAGTAACTGCTCTTTGAGAGCGGTAATCAACCGTGGTGAGGAACTGGCCATGGAAAAGCAGATTGCAAAGGCGCTAAGCCAGGAGAATTTGTCTTGAGACTAGCACAGTTTTTTTCTTTGTGGCCTAGGTTTAACGGTTTTCAATTGCCTTTGATTTGCCCCTGGGTTCGAGCTAACCATCGAGCATAAAGATCAGGGCGGCGCTCTCGTGTGCGCTCAATTTGCTGTGCCCGCCGCCATGCAGCAATTTTTCCATGGTGACCGGAAAGTAAGACTGGCGGTACTGTCCAGCCCCGAAATTCTGCGGGTCGGGTGTAGTGAGGATAATCCAGTAAGTCATCTTCAAAGCTCTCTTCGTGGAGTGAGGCTGCCTTACCAATGGTGCCCGGCAACAATCGCAGGACGCCATTGAGAATGACAAGGGCCGGGATTTCACCACAGGTCAAGACAAAATCGCCAATGGAGATTTCCTGGGTGACTAAGTGCTCAATGACCCGCTCATCCACGCCCTCATAGTGACCGCAAAGGATGACGAGCTGATCCCGTTCCCGTGACCAGTGCCAGAGGTGCTGTTGGGTGAGGGGCTGCCCTTGGGGGGTAACATAGATGACTTCGCGCCGCGGCAAACAGGGCAAGGATTCTATGGCAGCAAAGAGGGGTTCCGGTTTCATGACCATCCCTACACCACCGCCATAGGGCTCATCATCTACGCGCTGGTGCTTGTCGGTGCTAAAGTGCCGTGGATTGGTTAGGATGACCTCCGCAATGCCCCGCGCCAAAGCTTTGGCTATTAGGCCGCTGCTGAGGGGTGAAGCAAAGAATTCAGGAAAAAGAGTAATAATGTCAAAGCGCATTACTGACGATCGCAAGAGAGGGAACCATAGTAGGCAAGGGCACGCAGTTGACTAAGGGCGCAAAGTTGCTCTTGTTTCCACGCCCGTTGGGTTTCTAGTGCCCGGGGAGGTGACTGAACGCCAAAGAGTTGATTGATCAAAGGGGAGCGATCGCGCTGAAAACGGACAATGGCATATTCTCCCTCCTTGAGATTGGCAGCCCTGGCGAGGGCATTTAGGGTCTCTAAGCGGCTGCGGGTACCATCGATGAGACGGTAGCGCTGCGCCTGATCGTTACTGAAAATCATCGCTCCCATTTCGTTGCGAATGACGCTGGGATCAATGCCCCGTGCCTGGGCCACATGATGAATAAACTTAGTGTATTCCTGCTCAAGGCCAGCTTGGAGGACCTGAATTTCTTGGGGGGTGAGGCGACGGAAGGGATTGCCAATATCTTTGCTACGGCCAGCGCTCAGGGTCCGTTCTTCGATGCTATTGGCGGTGACGCCTCCCATCAGTAGGCCGTTATCGAGGCTGGTGGGGCGATCGTAGTAGAAAACACTGGGACCGAGAATGCCAATACTGCCAACCATGCTGCCGTGATCAGCATAGATCTTATCGGCTGTCACCATTGCCCAAACCCCTCCGGAAGCAGCAATACCCTCAATAAAGGCATAGACGGGTTTTTGGGTTGCTTTGCGGTAGCTCCTAATGCCCTCGGCGATCGCCTGTGAGCCAAAGATTGTGCCACCGGGAGTGCTGATATTGACAAAGACGGCCTTAATAGTTTTATCCTTAGCAGCTTCTGCCAACTGCCGCTGCACTTCATAGCCGTAGGTGACACCCACAAGGGGGGCAAAGAAGCTATCCTCTTCGTTTTGGGGGCTGCCTAGAATTGGACCAGTAATGTCAATTCTAAGAATGCGATCGCGACTGCTCTCCTTGCCGCTGATATGTTCGTAGGGACTGGTTTCACTGGCGGGCGCCAACAAGATGCCGAGGAGGGCAAAGAAAACCGTGGCACTGAAGCCCACCACCCCCAGGGTGAAAAAAAAGGTCAGCGTGCCAAAAAAGATCACACCGCAGCGGTGAAACACACTAGGCCAAAAGGGGGGAAGTGAACGCGCCATGGATAAACAGAGGGAAGGGTTTGGGTATAATCTGAACAGCTTTTCAGCTCAGCCTCTTCAGTGTTTTAATTACTGAATTAACTTGAACTAACTTATTCTAGCCACAGTAGGCGGTCTTCTTTTGTTTTTCCTCCTCACGACTTACCCTTGCCGTGTTGGCCTTTCATCATCCTTTTGCGAGGTAGGTTCTCTTTTCTAATGAAGCCCCCGATTACTGCTGAGCAGTATCTCAATCATCCCACCTTTGGCTTGCTCTATGGGGTATGCCCTCTGGATGAGCATCGGCAACTTTTTACAACCTTGTATGCCCAGCGGCTCTTTTTCGTTGTGACTCAGCGGCCGGAGGGTGTGGAGTTTCAATCCATTAGTCGCACGGATGCGCGAATGCTCATTGAACAGCGGTTGCGATCCCTCCGTCGCCTTGGCAAAATGACCGAGTACCAGGCCCTGGCAGCTATTCATCATCAAGCTTTCCTCTAGCGTTCTGGGATTGGTGAGGGATGATGCATCAAGGTAGCTGCGCAGCGCTGCGGTATCCATCCTCAGAGGCTGTACCACCATGGTACTCCCATGAGCCCATTGGCAGTTTGCTCTGTTGGCGGCGCATTGCCGCCGGCTATTGGAATTTGCCGGGATATTCAACGGGCAGAAGCTCTTAGGTTCCATCTTCAGGAAATCCGGCAGTTCCCAGACCTGCGGGAACATTGCCCACTGACCTACCGGCTGTCTATAATCAACTGCAAACAAAGATTGCCGCTATTGATGCTCAAATCTAACAGCTCTTTTGAGGGCTTGTTCTACTCAATTTTTGACTTTATAGTTAATTTATAGTATAAGTTTGTAGTATAAG
>NZ_DVDW01000012.1:0-69584 GCF_015296045.1 Thermosynechococcus sp. M3746_W2019_013
CCATCGGCAGGTGTCTGCTGCGCCACTTGAGCCGCAGGTTTGAGGAACCACACACTGGCGGTGGTGGCGGCGATCGCGCCAACCCCCAAAATAGACACGACCTGCCAACGTCGCTTATTCAGCTGATATTGATGCAAACCGGCTTCAACAATACACTGTTCCAAGTAGGGAGGCGGTAGCGGGGGCGTTCCCGCGTACATCTGCACAAACTCAACCAAATTTTTATCCTCCGTAGGTGGGGGTTCACGTTTCATAGGCTGACTCCGGCTTCGGTAAAGTAAGTCCGCAAGGTGCCACGGGCGCGAAAGAGGCGGGATTTTACAGTACCCACTGGAATCCCCAGAATTTCAGCAATTTCTTTTTGGGGTAAGCCCTGGAGATCGTGCATGACCAAAACGCTGCGATACTCTAAGGGCAATGTAGCCAACCCTCGCTGTACCAAATCTTCATAGTGCAATTGCCGTAGATCTAGTCCAGGGGTGAGTGACTCCCTGTGATACAAGTATTGCTGATGTCGCGATTTGCGCATTGCCAATTGACGGCGATAGTCGCAAGCCACATTCCAAGCAATCCGGTAGAGCCATGTCGAAAACTTTGCCTCGTGTTTGAGACCCTTGAGCCCCTTCCATGCCCGCAGGAAAACCTCCTGCACCAAATCATCAAGGGCAACTGCACCGCACAACTGAAACAGGAGCGATCGCACCCGTTGCTGATGCCGTTGATACAGCTCCCGAAAGCCGTTGGGATGCCCGGCAAGGCACTGCTCAATCAGGGGGCGATCGGGATCGTTCACTTGCGGTCGGGTCCCGATATCTGTTGATGCGGTTGCCGCTGATAGGGGTAAAGATACACTCATGCGAGGTATCGCTCCATTAACGCAATCACTGTATTAGACAGGACATCAGCAACAGTGGTTCAAAACCCTTGGCAGTAGGGTTTGCTAGAATTTGGGAAACAATTGCCGCCACCGGCTGGACTATACTAAACGTCGGATGCTCTGACAGGGAACTGGCCGTGAATATCGCTGAAATTTTTAACCGTGGTGGCTTGGCCATGTGGCCACTACTCATCCTCTCGATCTTGACCTTAGGCACCATTTTTGAGCGGCTTTGGTTTTGGGGTATGGTTCTCCGAGGAGAAACCAAACTGGCGGAGCAAATTCTGGATGCCGCTCGCCACGATTGGCAAGAGGCGCTTGAGTTAGCGGCAAATGCCTGTGATCAACCCATTGGGCGCTTCCTCTACACTCCTTTACAACTGATTGACACCAACCCAGAAATGTTTCGCTTGGCTCTAGAGGCTGCAGCTGATGAGGAACTAAGTGCTATGCGGCGGGGCGAGAAGGTCCTAGAGGCAACGATTACGATGGCACCTCTACTGGGTTTATTGGGAACAGTGCTAGGTCTAATTAATGCCCTCAGTTCTATTCGCTTGGGGGATATTGGCACACCCGCAACCATGGGGGTAGGTCTCGGCATTAGTGAGGCCTTAATTAGTACCGCCTCTGGCTTGGTGGTCGCGATTATTGCCCTTGCCTTTCAGCGGCTCTTTCAAGCTTTTCTGTTGCAGCAGGCACAAATTTTTCGTCGCACTGGCAATGAATTAGAACTCACCTATCGCCAAGCATGGCTTGAGCAGCGGATCAAAGGGGAACCTGAAAAAACATTGTTCTAACTCAAGGTCTATTTTTGCATTTGGATTACCCGCAACTTAAAAATCCTACGGGTAGGGTGAACTAAAATCGTTATAATCGCTGTTGAGATTTCATTGGCGAGGCATCATGCGCGTTTACGTGTTGCTCTATAATCCCGGGACTGAAAATGAGGGCATTCATTCTCTGCAACTGGGCGATCGCAACCTTATTCTGATGTTTGAAAGCGAAGACGATGCCAATCGCTACGCCATGCTCCTAGAGGCACAGGATTTTCATCCCCCCAGCGTCGTTCCCATTGATGCCAAGGAGGTTGAGGACTTTTGTGAATCCTCAGGCTATAGCTGTCACTTGGTTCCCGAGGGATTTGTGCCAACAAACGAGGCTGAGCGTCTCTTCTTGGCGCCCCCCGAACGCAATGTTGAAGAAACCGACTGGGAACTGGAAAATCGCGTGCCGCCCGCTGCGGAGAGTGAGTTCTCCGAAAGTGAGCTGAATCGCCTGCGTCAACAATTTGAAAAGCTCCTGTAGATGGTGCGGGTTTCTGCCTGTCTGATTGTCAAAGATGAAGCTGCCCATTTGGCACGCTGTCTGGGCAGTGTTCAGCCCTGGGTGGATGAAATTGTTGTTGTGGACACTGGCTCCAGGGATGAGACGCCGGCGATCGCTCGCCAGTTTACGGAGCGCATCTTTACTTTTCCTTGGCAGGATGATTTTGCCGCCGCTCGTAATTACTCCCTAGAACAGGCGACGGGCGATTGGATTTTAGTGATGGATGCCGATGAGGTGCTCGTGACATTGCAGGAGCCGCCTGTGCCCCTCGGACAGCAATTGGAGGGCAGTACCTTCACCGCCTACCAACTCCTACGGCGGGAAATCGGCACGGGGGAGCAATTTTCGGACTTTGCCATTGTGCGGCTCTTTCGCAATTTGCCAACCCTGCGCTATCAGGGGCGCTTCCATGAGCAGTTGGTTTCCACAGCCACAGCATCCCTGACCATTGGTACTCTGGAAACCCTGCGCATTGATCACTATGGCTATCAACCTGCCCAAATTCAGGCCAAGATGCGCGATCGCAACATCCCGATTTTGGAGCGCATCCGTGCCAGCGAAGGTCTGCCTTTGAATCTCCTTTTTGCCTTGGCAGATATGTACCAGGCGGTGAATAATCCTGCTGGGGCGGAGAACTGCTACCAGGAACTCTTTGACCGCCTACTGCCTCACCTCCTCAGCGGCCAACTGCCTGAGAATGCCCCCGGTGCCCTGCCGGAAATGCTCAATCAACTGGGACGGCGCCTCTTGGCCACAGGGGATCACGATACCTTGCAACTGCTGTGTCAGCAAGGTTTGGCTTGGTTTCCCACCTATCCTCCCCTCAATGATTTGGCCGGTCGCTGGCTGATGACCTTGGGATTTCCTTTGGGGGCAACGGCCTACTTTCAGTATTGCCTTGAACTGGGGCGCACCAATAGCTACAGCAAACAGATGATTTTTCCTTTGGGTTATGTGCGGGAAATTGCCGCCGAACAATTGGGGCATGCCTATGAAGCCTTGGGCGATCGCGAGCGGGCGACGGCGGCCTTTGCCCAAGCAGCAGCCTTTCGCCAGGGGAAGGAGGATCACCCATAAAAAACAAAACAGTTAAAAAATAAAAAGTGCCGCTGTGACCAACGGCACCACCGTTTGGGTTTCGGTGATCCAAACCTTAGGCAAATTGCTGCCACTCTTCTTCTAGCAGCCTGATGAGCTCTTTGTTGCCCTGACTCCGGGCCACTTGCAGCCGCCGCTCCAGGGTTTTCAGAATCGCATGGCGATGGGCTTCGACCCAGGACTCGCGCTTACGCTGCGGCAGTGCAGAAGGGGCAGCACTCACCCTTGGAGCGGTTGTGGCCACTGGCTCCCGGTTGGTTTGGTAGGTCACCCCCCGCCAGCAGAGAACATGATTGGGTTGAGGAACAGTTTCAGCCGCCTTCTGCCCCACCCATTGGGCGCCTCGGTAGAGACCCTTGGCCCCTGATTCAATAAGGGGAATGTGCTGCTCAGAAGTTTCGTATTTAGCGCCGCGATAGATTAGTTGCATAATTAAATCAAGGCTCCTCGGTGCGTCTTATTGACTTGTCTTTAAGCGTTTAGGTGGTCTATCTGAAGGAACAACCTGTCCCTAACTTTCTGTATTCTATTATACGATTTTTCGGTATTCATCCGGTAAACGCCAGTTTTTTAATAAATCTTTTGCTCTCCTAATGGTTTTCCTATGAACTTGTTGCCACTCTCCCCCACGGTGACTCACCTCCTAGGGACACTACGTCCGGGTCAACGGGAAATCAGTGAATGGCAAGGGGGAATGCTGGCCGTCGCGGCAGTGCCGGGAGCGGGCAAATCCCACGGCATGGCGGTAGGGGCAGCGATCGCTATCGCTCGGGAAAAGCTCCATCAACAGCGGCAACTGGTGGTAGTCACCTACAGTCGTTCGGCTGCCGCCAATATCAAGGTGCGCATCCGCAAGTACCTACGGGAAATGGGGCTGCCCCGCAATGGTTTTAGTGTGCAGACCCTCCACAGTTTGGCCTTGAAAATTGCCACCAGCCACCCCACAGCGGGTCTGCGTTTGAGGGGTGAAAACTTAATGAGTGAGCATGAGCAGCGACGCCTCTGTGTCACCTGTGTCAAGGAGTGGGCGCGATCGCACCCCGATATCCTCGAGCAACTCATCCGAGGCTGCGATACCAGTCCCCTGAGCGACGTTGAACACGATGGCCGCAAAAGTGCACTGTTGACCGACATCTTGGTGAAGTTGGCGCAGACCGTTATTAGCAGTGCCCGCAGTATGGCTTTGATGCCCCATGATCTGCGGCAGTTGTCCCAGCAGTTGTGCTCCCAAGGTGCAGCCGAAGCAGGACCCTACCCTTTTTTAGAGATTGGTGCCGACCTTTTGGAACTGTACCAGAACCATCTGGCGCAGCGGGGGCAAATTGACTACGATGAAATGATTTTGGCAGCTGTTCAACTCCTAGAGGGCGATCGCCAGTACCGCCACGAATGGCAACAGCGAGTGTATGCCGTCTTTGAGGATGAAGCTCAAGACTCAACCCCCCTGCAATCGCGGTTACTGCGGCTTTTAGCCGAGGACCCCACCACCGGACAAGTTCATTTTGTGCGGGTGGGGGATCCGAACCAAGCCATTAACTCCACCTTTACGGCTGCCGATCCCCTATTTTTCAATGAATTTTGTAACGAGTGTGCCCAGAAGAGGGCTTTCTATGAAATGACCCAAGCGGGGCGATCCACCCCTTTGATCATTCGCGTCGCTAACTATTTGGTGCGATGGGCGAATTGGGCACTCAAAGATCAAGAACCCCCCTTCCGTGACCAAGCCATTCAGTGTGTGTCGCCGCCGGGTTTGGAACCGGGGGCCAACCCACCCCCCTGGGGACAAGGGGTAGAAATTGTCCGACCGCCAACGGTTGTTGAGACGGTTAAACATCTGGCGCAGCGCATTTCTCAGGTGTTGGCGGCGCATCCAGAGGCTTCAGTGGCGGTGCTGGTGCGCACTAACCGCCAGGCTGAATTTGTTGCCGATGTCTTGCGATCGCCCACTGACTTCAACCTTGATATTGACCTTTGTGCGCAAGGAATTCCGCTGCTGGATGTGGCCGGCATCGAACGGCGATCGCAGGTGCCCAAGGAATTGCTGGACATTCTCTACTTTCTCCACTGTCCCTATTCTCCCGCAGCGGTCAAGGCAGCCCTAACGGTGCTTCAGGAGCGCAAACGCATTCCACCCCAAAATTTGGATCGCTTGGCAGCTCAGCCAGAGGTCTTCCTCTACCCCGGTCCTTTAGACCCCCCTGCCGAGGAACCGGTGCTCAAGGCACGCCAACACTGCCAACGCCTCCTCAAAGCCCGCCTAGAGCTGTCTCTATTTCCCTTGATCACCTACTGCGCTCAGGAATTGGGCTATGACGCCGCTGAATTGGCCACTGCCGATCGCCTGATCTGGGAATTGACCCAGCAGGAACCAACGCAACTGTGGGAGCGTATCTATCCCCGTTGGCAAGAATTGGTGGCAGCGGATCGCTTTCAAGCGGTGGAGATGGAAGATCTCCATAGCCGCTTAGTGCGATCGGGTCAGGTGACCATTATGACGATGCATCGCGCCAAGGGTCTGGATTGGGATGCGGTTTTTGTCCCCTTTTTAGAGGAAACAACCCTCCCCGGTAAGAGTTGGGTTGCTGCCAATGCTAAGTTCCTCAGTTCTGACGTGGATTTTATAGACGTGGTGCGATCGCAACTGCGGGCCTACGGCCATAAACAGCCACTGCCCAACTGGCAAACTGCCTACAAAAAAGCCACAGCCGCCAAAACCGCCGAGGAATATCGCCTGCTCTACGTCGCCATGACCCGTGCCAAGCGCCTCCTGTGGCTAGCGGCTGCCCAGCAAGCTCCCTTTCACTGGCAAAACTTTAATTGGCGAGGGTTTTATCAACTGCAGGACAGTCCCCCTTGTCCTTTTATCGAAGACCTTCAGAGAAAGTTAAAGGCCCATGCAGCAGCTACTCCCGGCGATCGCTAAAACTATCGCGCCCCGGTAAGCGTTCCATGGCGGCCAAGACTGCCCGTTCCGCCGCCAGAATATCCCGCTCTGCCCCCCCCAAAAAGAGACGACCAAAGCTGCCCACAGCGGAAATCTGCAAAATATTAATCAGTGCTGCCTTTTCAGCCTCATTCGCTGCCAGTGCCGCATAGGCTGCCGGTTCCACCTCAAAGACATAGAGGGTTTGTCCTGCCAGGATCATGTTGCCCCGGCGGGAGCGGTTAATCAGTTGGGTGTGGTGGGCATCAATGTTGCGAATCACTTGACTCGAAATCACCCGTGGCCGCAAGCAATCCTGGACCCGAGCGCCAATGGCATCTAAAATGGCCTGTCCTGCTGCCCGCACTTCCCCCTGATTGCCCGAATGCACCTCCAGTAGTCCGTAGAGTCGCTCGATGAATAAGACTCCCGGCCGCACCACCGCAGACTTCAGGGCAATATCCAAAAGGCGGTTCACATCAATCCCCGGTGAAATCTCCACCCAAAGGGAGCAGTCCCCCGGCAACGGCAAAAACCCCTGGGCCACGGTTCCCAAATAGGCCGCGTGTTGCGGTTGGATCGAATCGAGATAGACATAACTGCGCAGATCAACGCCCAATGTGGTGGATTCCTAACGCGCCAGTACCCATGATCGCCGAAAATTCCCTAGGACAATAGCCGTTGAAGGCGTGGATCGGTAAAGTCCTCAATACAGACCTCTGCCCCTGCGGCTTGAAGGGTCATTGCCGATTGCGTTGTCAACACTCCCCAGCAGAGCATCCCTGCCCGCACCGCTGCCATAACGCCCGCCACGGCATCCTCAAAGACAAGACAATGCTGCGGCACCACCTGTAACCGCTCCGCCACCAGTAGATAGCATTCTGGATCGGGCTTGCCCCGCTGCACATCCTGCTCCATCACCACCGTATCGAAAAAGTGACCCACCCCTTCACAGGAGAGCACCAATTCCACATTGGCGGCACAGGCGGAGGTGCCCAAGCCCAAGCGGTAGCCTTTTTCCTTGGCACTTTTGAGAAAGGGCAATAACCCCGGCAACAGTTCCAAATGGGGTGCTAGCAGTTCCCGAAAGACCGCCTCTTTCCCCGCGCCCCAACGCTCTATTTCCGCTTCGCTCAGCGATCGCCCTAGAAGTTCTGGCAAGAGTTCCGCATTGCGTTTGCCCCCCATATGCCGCAGGTGTTCTAGGTTGATGTGCTGCCGCAGTTCAGGGGTGCGATCCACATAGACGCGCCAAGCCTCCAGGTGATAGGGCATCGTATGGCAGATGACCCCATCCATGTCGAAAATCAGGGCACGCTGGGAGGGTTCAACGGCGAAAAACTGGGAAAAATTAGCCATTGTGGAAAATTTGGGCATCAGCAAGTGTAGTCTATCGCCTTTTGAGCCTAGGGAGGCTGACCAATTCATCAATGGAATATTGCCGCAGGACAGCCCACAAAATCTCAATTAAAATACGGGCAACCACACCTGCAAAAAAATAAGTCAACATCTATAGTAAGAGTATAGTAAGAGTACAGCCCTGTATCTGGGCTATGCCATAGGGTAGGTCAAGGGACGTTGATCCTGTTTAAGAGTGGATTTGACGGTTCTGAGTCGGGTCCATATTTTGGAAAAAGGGCTGTAAATTGGCATACAAAAACACGCCAAAGTGGACGTGTTAAGATGAGTGTTACCAGCACGCAGGAGCCATTAGGGGAAGGGTCATGTTTGAACGCTTTACAGAAAAAGCCATTAAAGTCATCATGCTGGCACAGGAAGAGGCTCGCCGCCTCGGCCACAACTTTGTCGGTACCGAACAAATTCTCCTCGGACTGATTGGTGAAGGTACCGGTGTGGCTGCCAAGGTTCTACGTTCCATGGGCGTGAACCTCAAGGATGCCCGCATCGAAGTGGAAAAAATTATTGGCCGCGGGTCTGGTTTTGTCGCCGTGGAGATTCCCTTTACCCCCCGTGCCAAGCGAGTGTTAGAACTCTCCCTTGAAGAAGCCCGCCAACTGGGTCACAACTACATTGGTACCGAACACCTCCTGTTGGGACTGATTCGCGAAGGGGAAGGGGTTGCCGCCCGCGTCCTTGAAAATTTGGGTGTTGATCTCTCGAAAGTGCGCACTCAAGTGATTCGGATGCTGGGTGAAACCGCAGAAGTGACCGCTGGGGCTAGCCAAGGACGTACCAAAACGCCGACGCTGGACGAATTTGGTGCAAACCTCACCCAGATGGCTATTGAGGGCAAGCTAGATCCCGTGGTGGGTCGGCAAAAAGAAATTGAGCGGGTGATTCAAATTTTGGGTCGTCGCACCAAAAATAACCCCGTGCTGATCGGTGAACCGGGGGTGGGTAAAACCGCGATTGCTGAAGGCCTTGCCCAGCGCATTGCCAACAAAGATGTCCCCGACATTCTTGAAGACAAGCGGGTGGTCACCCTCGATATCGGTCTTTTGGTGGCAGGCACGAAGTACCGGGGTGAATTTGAAGAGCGGCTGAAAAAGATCATGGATGAAATCCGCCAAGCCGGTAACGTGATCTTAGTGATTGACGAGGTGCACACGTTAATTGGGGCTGGGGCGGCTGAGGGTGCCATTGATGCAGCAAATATCCTCAAACCCGCCCTGGCGCGCGGTGAGTTGCAGTGCATTGGGGCCACCACTTTGGATGAGTACCGCAAACACATTGAGCGGGATGCTGCCTTGGAGCGGCGCTTCCAACCGGTAATGGTGGGTGAGCCCTCCGTTGAGGAAACCATTGAGATTCTCTACGGCCTGCGGGAACGCTATGAGAAGCACCACAAACTGAAAATTTCCGATGAAGCCCTTGAGGCGGCAGCGAAGCTGTCCGATCGCTACATTAGCGATCGCTATCTACCCGACAAAGCCATTGACCTCATTGACGAAGCGGGCTCACGGGTGCGCCTGATTAACTCGCAACTACCGCCTGCGGCCAAGGAACTGGATCGCGAATTGCGGCAGGTGCTCAAAGAAAAAGACGATGCCGTGCGGGCCCAAAACTTTGACAAAGCGGGTGAACTGCGCGATCGCGAGATGGAACTAAAAGCGCAAATCCGCGCCATTGCCCAGCAGAAAAAAGCCGAAATCGCCAACGGTGAAGAGGAAACCCCCGTCGTCACCGAAGAGGACATTGCCCACATTGTGGCCTCTTGGACGGGCGTGCCCGTTAGCAAGCTCACCGAAAGCGAGTCGGAAAAACTGCTGCACATGGAGGAGACCTTGCACCAGCGGGTCATTGGCCAAGATGAAGCAGTAAAAGCGATCTCCCGCGCCATTCGCCGTGCCCGTGTCGGTCTCAAAAATCCCAATCGTCCAATTGCCAGCTTTATCTTCTCTGGGCCAACCGGTGTCGGTAAAACCGAGTTAACGAAAGCCTTGGCGGCCTACTTCTTTGGCTCTGAAGAGGCGATGATCCGCTTGGATATGTCCGAATACATGGAGCGGCATACCGTCTCCAAGCTCATCGGTTCGCCCCCCGGCTATGTTGGCTACAACGAGGGCGGTCAGCTCACCGAAGCCGTGCGGCGGCGTCCCTATACGGTGGTGCTCTTCGATGAAATCGAGAAAGCTCACCCCGATGTCTTTAACCTACTGCTGCAAATCCTGGAGGATGGCCGTCTGACTGACTCCAAGGGGCGTACCGTTGACTTCAAGAATACCCTCTTGATCATGACCTCGAACATTGGCTCGAAGGTGATTGAGAAGGGGGCGGCTGGCCTTGGCTTTGAGTTTGGCACTGAGGATGCGGCTGAATCCCAATACAATCGCATTCGCTCCTTGGTGAATGAGGAACTGAAGCAATACTTCCGCCCTGAATTCCTCAACCGCCTTGATGAGATTATTGTCTTCCGTCAATTGACGAAGGACGAAGTCAAGCAAATTGCCGACATTCTCCTCAAGGAAGTGTTCTCGCGCCTCACAGAAAAAGGCATTACCTTGGAGGTGACTGAACGCTTCAAGGAACGGCTCATTGATGAGGGCTACAACCCCAGCTATGGAGCCCGGCCCCTGCGGCGGGCAATTATGCGCCTTTTGGAGGACACCTTGGCTGAGGAAATGCTCTCTGGCCGCATCCGCGAAGGTGACACTGCCCTCATTGATGTGGATGAATCCGGTCAAGTGAAGATCCAAGCTCAACCTCGGCGTGAGCTATTGCCCCAGGCGGTTGAGTAGGGTATTTGCTGCCTATGCCAGATATACCGGCACAGGGTTATGGAGACTCCCTCAACTCCCGAGCCCTGGATCACAATTGGCGCACTATTTATCCCCTAGGTGCTTACCAACTCTCCGGTTTGGCATGGGTCAATCCCCAAGCCCTGTGGTTACGTCAATTGCCCCGTTTACCCTTTTGCCAAGCAACCCTTGGCGCCAACTTTTTGGCCTTGGATCGGGTGCGGGGCTTTATTTTGCTCATTAACGGCGAAAACGACCACAGCGAGATTCTCAATCCCTACGATCTAGAGCCATTTCTTGATGCCCATGGCCTCTGTCTCTATCGCGAGACCCTCTGGTTTTGTCGGGACACATGGCTCTATCGTTGTCATCTCCCTGACTGGCACGTAGAAAAGGTGCTGGAGTGCCGCTATCCCATTTACGGTGTGGCGGTGGATGACACAGGCATCTATGTAGCCTGTCAAAAATCCGGTTACATCCACTGTTTTGATGAGACCGGTCGAGAGCAGTATCGCCTCAGTGCCCCGGGCATTGGCTGTGAAAATTTAGCCCTCAAGGATGGCTATTTGTGGGTGAGCGATCGCCTAGAGCAATCCATCTATTGTCTCGATCGCCAGAGTGGCGGTGTTGAATGGGTGGCCTTGACCCCCTTTGCCCAGCCAACGGCTTTCACCTTTGATGCGACGGGCCAGTTGTGGGTGGCCTATGGCGGTGAAGAACCCTATCTGCGGGATAACCCCAACAACCGCGCAGCCCCCCTCGAAATTGATTATCGCGATATTTGCCTGATTCATCCGCTGCTCTACCACACCCATCGGGAGGAGCATTACACGGTCTCCAATGGCTATCTGATTGAGATGGCCTACGTAGAGGAAATGTCTCCCCTTGATGCGCTGCACCTAGATAACCTAGAATGGCGGATTGCGCTGCCGGCCAATTCCCTACGCCAAAAACTACTGCGGGTCGAACCCGTGGGTACCCCCTTTCGCTTGGAAACGGTGGTGGATCAGCAGGTGGCGGTGTTTGATTTTCCTGAGGTGCGTCCCTATGAAGCCCGCCTTTTTGGTTGGCGGGCTTGGCTAGAAGTGAGAGGTATAAAGTACCATCTTGGCTTTGACGACATTGACGAGACGCTACCGCTGCCGCCGGAATTTGCAGCGCAGTATCTGGTGGATAACGATGAGTTGGCAATGGATCAACCCATTGTCCGAGAGGCGGCACGGGAAGCCGTGGGCACAGAGACCCATATCCTGCGCAAGATGCTCAAGATTCGTAACTATGTGTACGATCGCCTCAGCTATGCTATGCGCCCCACTATTGACACGCCCGATGTGGTTTTGAAGCGGGGAACTGGGTCCTGTGGCGAGTACGTGGGTGTGCTGCTGGCCTTAGCACGATTGAACGGCATTGCCTGCCGTACGGTGGGTCGCTATAAATGTCCCCCCCATCCTCAAAAGCGCGGTATTCCCCTCCAGCCCACCTACAACCATGTCTGGTTGGAGTTTTATGTGCCGGGGGTGGGCTGGCTGCCCATGGAGTCTAATCCCGATGATGTGGTAGAGCGCGGTCCCTACCCAACGCGGTTCTTTATGGCACTGCCTTGGTACCACGTGGAAGTGGGCAAAGGCATTCGCTTTGAGACCACCAATTATCGCGATCGCGGGCTACGCCTCGGAGATTTAGCCCTCAACCATGTGCGATTTACCATTCACAGTGAACTGTCCCCGGTTATCTAAAAGTTCTAAGGCAAGAGCAATCGCAGGACTCCCAAGGGAGCCGGCTGCCAATCGCCGCGCCAATCCAAAAGCTGTACTAACACCAAGTAGCCAATTCCCAACAGTAGGGAAATAGCACCGGTGGCGATCGCCACCCATTTGCCCGATGATCGTTGAGACATCCTGAGCCTCCTATTCATTTTTGAGTCGCAACACCGCCATAAAGGCCTCTTGGGGCACATCCACCCGCCCGATTGCCTTCATTCGTTTTTTACCCGCTTTTTGTTTTTCTAGGAGCTTGCGTTTGCGGGTCACGTCGCCGCCGTAGCACTTGGCCAAGACATCCTTGCGCAGGGCGGGAATGCTTTCACTGGCAATTACCCGCGAACCAATGGCCGCTTGAATGGGAATTTTGAACTGGTGGCGTGGGATCAGATCCTTGAGTTTGCTAACCAAGGCTCGTCCCACATAGTAGGCCTTATCGCGGTGGACAATGGCCGCTAGGGAATCCACAGGGTCGTTATTGATAAGGATATCCAGTTTCACTAAGTCGTTGGCACGGTAGCCAATGAGGTGATACTCCATACTGGCATAGCCCCGCGATCGCGACTTCATTTCATCGAAAAAGTCCGTCACAATTTCCGCCAAGGGCATTTCATAAACCAAGGTGGTACGCCCTTGGGTGAGGTAGCGCATATCCTTAAAGACGCCCCGGCGCGACTGTGCCAATTCCATGAGGGTGCCTACATAGGTTTCGGGGGTAATCATCTCCAGTTGCACGTAGGGTTCCTCAATTTTTTCGCGGTATTGGGGTTCCGGCAGGAGGCTGGGGTTATCAATCATCAGCACTTCCCCTTTGATCGTGGTGACGCGATAAACCACCGAAGGAGCGGTAATGATTAAATCCAGATTGTATTCCCGCTCTAGCCGCTCTTGGATAATTTCCATGTGCAGCAGCCCCAAAAAGCCACAGCGGAACCCAAAACCCATGGCACTGGAGGTTTCCGGCTCGTAGTGGAGTGAGGCATCATTGAGTTTTAATTTCTCCAGGGCCTCCCGCAGATCCTCAAACTGATCCGCATCCGTGGGAAATAGGCCACAAAAGACCATCGGTTTGGCTTCGGCGTAGCCGGGGAGGGCGTCCTTGGCCGGGTTTTGTGCCAATGTAATCGTGTCGCCGACACGGGCATCGCCAACCGCCTTAATGGCGGCGGCGAGGTAGCCGACTTCCCCGGCATGGAGACTCTCCACAGGTTTTTGGTTGGGGGCAAGCACACCTAGTTCATCAATTTCGTACTCTTTGCCGGAGGCCATCAAGCGAATGCGATCGCCCTTGCGGACCACGCCATCCATGACGCGAAAATAGACAATCACCCCGCGGTAGGCATCGTAGTAGCTATCAAAAATCAGCGCCCGCAGGGGTTGGTCCACCGTATCGCGCGGGGGTGGCACCAAATGCACAATGGATTCCAGAATCTCCTCAATGCCAATCCCTTCCTTAGCAGAGGCTAGAACTGCTTGGGAGCAGTCGAGGCCAATAATCTCTTCAATTTCCGCCTTCACGCGATCGGGTTCAGCTCCCGGCAGATCAATTTTATTGAGAACAGGAATAATCTCTAGATTGTGCTCCAACGCCAGATAGACATTGGCCAGTGTTTGCGCTTCTACCCCTTGGGAGGCATCCACTACCAACAGCGCCCCCTCACAGGCCGCCAGCGATCGCGACACCTCATAGGAAAAATCCACGTGGCCGGGGGTGTCAATCAAATTCAAGATGTACGTTTCGCCATCGCGACTGGTGTAGGTCATGCGGGCGGCTTGCAGCTTAATCGTAATTCCCCGCTCCCGCTCCAGTTCCATATTGTCCAGAAACTGTTCCTTCATTTCACGGGGATCCACCGTGCCCGTAAATTGCAGCAGGCGATCGGCAAGGGTCGATTTGCCGTGATCAATGTGGGCAATGATCGAGAAATTGCGAATGTGGGAAACGGGGACGTCGGTCATACCAGCGAGGGCAACCTTAACAAAATGAAAAACTCCTTTCTTGATTCTAAGGGTCCCTGTCCTATTGTGCTGAGAATTCAGTGGTACGATAGAGATTAACTGCCGGGATGTAGCGCAGCTTGGTAGCGCATCTGCTTTGGGAGCAGAGGGTCGCAGGTTCAAATCCTGTCATCCCGATTGGGAACTCTAAACCTAGAAGATTGTTGCCCATACAATCCTGCGATAGATTAGCCTCAGGGCTTTTGGATACGCATTCATTGATGTTGACGGTTCCACGGACAATTTGCCTTGGATTTTTAGCAGTGATTATGGTGGGGACGCTCCTACTGTGTCTGCCTTGGTCCACCAGTAATGGGCATTGGAATCCCTTCGTTATTGCCCTATTTACAGCCACCTCAGCGGTTTGTGTGACAGGTCACATCATTGTTGATACGGCCACCCATTTTTCCCCCTTTGGCCAACTGGTGATTCTGCTGCTGATTCAAGTGGGCGGTCTGGGGTACATGACGGCCACGACGTTTTTGATTATTTTACTAGGGCGCAAGTTTAACCTACGGCAAAAAATAGCGGTCCAGCAGGCCTTGGATCGGCGGGGCATCCAGGGGGCACGGCAACTGGTGCGCTCGATTTTGGGCTTGACCTTTCTCTTTGAATTGACGGGTGCCTTTTTGCTGTGGCTAATTTTTCGCCAAGACTTTAGGGAGCCACAGGCCCTGTGGCTTGCGGTGTTTCACAGTATCAGTGCTTGGAATAATGCCGGGTTTAGCCTCTTTAGCAACAGTTTAATGGGGTATCAAACCTCAGTGCCCTTGAATTTGGTGATTTCCCTACTGATTATTTTTGGTGGTATTGGCTATGAGGTCATCTTTGAGTTCTACCTTTGGCTACGGGAGCATCTGCGCTACTGGGGCAAACCCGCCTACTTGATCCGCAAAGCCAGCCAGATGACGTTTAGCCTCAATTTCAAAATTGTGACAAGTACAACAGTGATTCTCCTAATTTTGGGAACAGTCATGCTCTTCCTGACGGAGATGCGATCGCCCGAGCGATTTGGTCTTTTTTCCTGGGATCAGAAGCTCCTCTTGGCGTGGTTTCAGTCGGTTACAGCGCGCACAGCGGGCTTTAATACGGTCAACATTGGGGAATTCAATAATAGCGGGCTATTTATTATGATTGCCCTGATGTTTATTGGCGGCAGCCCCGGTGGCACGGCAGGGGGCATTAAAACAACTACGTTACGGATTCTGGCAGGGATTACCAAGTCAGCGCTCCAAGGGAAAGAGGTGGTACTGCTCTACCGCCGTCAAGTGCCCCCCTCCCTCATCATGAAAGCCGTCGCCGTCGCCTTTGGCTCAATGTTTACGGTACTGGTTTCAACCACCCTGATTGCGATCGCTGACCCGGAAGAGAATTTCATCAATATCCTCTTTGAAACTGTTTCTGCCTTTGCCACCGTTGGGCTTTCCACCGGTATTACCAGTAATCTAAGCATCTTTTCTAAGTTGGTCTTGATTGTAACAATGTATGCCGGCCGGGTGGGTATCCTGCTACTGATGGCGGCAATTATCGGTGATCCTCAGCCTTCTAACGTTCAATATCCCGAGGAAAATCTGCTGGTGGGTTAGGGGGCGGCGTACTCGGCAATCGCAGCAGCCATCTCTTGGGTGCCTACGGGTTCTTTGCCCGGCGCCGCCAAATCATAGGTGACAAAGCGCCCCTCAGCAATTACTTTTTCCACAGCCCCTTGCAGACGCTGGGCTGCCTCCATTTCACCCAGGTGTTGCAGCATCAATACCCCTGAGAGAATCAAGGCCGTGGGATTGGCTTTGTTTTGACCCGCATATTTGGGGGCTGAACCATGAATCGCCTCAAAAACCGCATATTCATCGCCAATATTGGCGCCGGGAGCCACCCCCAGACCGCCAATCATCCCTGCACAAAGGTCTGAAAGAATATCGCCGTAGAGGTTTGGCATCACCATCACATCGTAGAGTTCGGGTTTCTGCATCAACTGCATGCACATGTTATCGACGATGCGATCTTCAAAGGCAATATCGGGGTAGCGGGTGGCAATTTCGCGGGCGCGCTCAAGGAAGAGGCCATCGGTAAATTTCATGATGTTGGCCTTGTGAACAGCTGTCACTTTCTTGCGGCCGTTGGCCTTGGCATATTTGAAGGCAAACTCAAGGATGCGATCGCTCCCTAGGACGGAAATGGGCTTGACACCAATGGCTGCATCCTCCCGAATTGGCTTGCCCGATAGATCACTTAAAAAGGCGCGGGCTTTAGCTGCTGCGGGACTGGTGTATTCAAACTCAATCCCGGCGTAGAGGTCTTCGGTATTCTCGCGAACAATGACGAGGTCAATGTTTTGAAAATAGCTTTTCACCCCCACAATGGATTTAGCAGGCCGTAGGTTCGCATACAGATTGAGCCGCTTGCGGATCTCGACATTGACAGAACGAAAGCCTGTACCCACGGGGGTGGTAATCGGGCCTTTGATGGCAGTTTTCGTACTTTTGATGGCCTCGAGAACCTGTTCGGGCAAGGGAGTACCGTAGCGTTCCATCATATCCACGCCGGCATCCACCACTACCCAGTCAATTTTGACGCCGGTGGCATCAATGGCGGTGCGAGCTGCAGCGGCAACCTCAGGACCAATACCGTCGCCGCGAATTAAGGTGACAGCGTGGGACACGAATTTTCTCTCCCTATGCAGAACTTCAATCCAGAGATACCAAAAGGGTAGGATGCAGCTAAATGAGCTTCACGGTACGTAGGGTGTGAAACAAAATCGTCGCCAGGGCGATCGCACCAGCAACAGTGACAAAGTACAAAACGACTCCCATTCTGTTTCTCCTCAAGTTGCAATAATTGACCCTAGGATGAAGAGCACCCTAGGCTGTGCCTACAAAACTAACATCACTAAATCGTTTTTGCGCCTCACTGACGGGACGATCTTTGCCCTCCTCTTGCCAGTAGTTAATGATTTCGGTGGCACGGTTGAGGAGTTCAATGCGCTCGGCTTCCGTAATCCAAGATTTCTTCTCTAACTCCGCCTTGAGGAGTTCCCAAGCGTCGGTGCGCGGCCAAAAGAAGTAGGAGGTGAGGGGGCTTGTCCCTTTGCCAACAATTTGATCGACAGCGATCGCCACGTCTTTCTCTAACCAAAGCACTCTTAGGGTAAAACGGGACAACTCTAACCTCCTAGAACTGATTTTTCACAAAAGACCATCCTCTATAATAACCAATCAGACCAACTGCATACAAGTTTCTGGAGAGCCACAGTTGAGTACCCCCTGTGCCTGTGTCTTTTTTGATATTGACGGGGTGATTCGCGACGTCAGTCGTTCCTATCGCCGTGCCCTAGCGGATACCGTTGAGCATTTTACGGGGGGTGCCTATCGTCCCAGTCAAAAGGAAATTGACGACCTCAAGGCGGAAGGCTGCTGGAATAACGACTGGGAAGGATCCCGCGAACTCATTTATCGCTACTTTGAACGTCAAGGAAAACCCCGTTCCCAAGTGCCCTTGGACTACAAACGCTTGGTGATCTTTTTTGAAGAGCGCTATAGCGGTGAAAATTGGTCAGGCTATATTCAAGATGAGCCCCTACTGGTGGATGTTGCCTATTTTCAGAGCCTCGATCAAGCCCAGATCCACTGGGGGTTTGTCAGTGGTGCCACGCGGGACTCGGCAGAATATGTCCTGAAACACCGTTTGGGTTTGGATCAGCCCCTGTTGATCGCCATGGAAGATGCCCCCGGCAAGCCTGACCCCACAGGACTCTGCATGGCCTACCGTCAGGCCAGTGATCAAGAAACGATTCCCGCCTTTTATGTGGGGGATACCGTGGCGGATATGCAAACCGTTGTCAATGCTCGCAAAGAACAAGCAACAACGCCGTGGATTGCCCTCGGAGTGATTCCTCCCCATGTCAAGCCCGAAGATCGGCGACGCTATGGCGATCGCCTGCGCTCAGCGGGAGCCAGTGCAGTCTTTGAACGCACCCGCGACATTACCCCAACGGTGGTGGCAGCGTTCTTAGGGCAATTGGCTGCCCACGACTCAAACTGCGGGCAATAAGATCGCAGCGTTCATTCCCGACATCGCCGCTATGGCCGCGTACATGGCGCCATTGGACTAAGGGATCATTGAGGGCATCTAACTCCTGCCACAGGTCTTGGTTGAGAACCGGCTTTTTGGCGGCTGTTTTCCAGCCCCGCCGTTTCCAGTTGTGGATCCACTCAGTAATTCCCTTGAGGACATACTCGCTGTCGGTGTAAAGGGCGATCGCGCGCCCAGGCGCCAGTTGGTGCCATGCCTTGAGGGCTTCAATAGCAGCCTGTAATTCCATGCGATTATTCGTAGTGGCCGGGTGGTGTCCTCCAAGCTCCTGCACAGAGCCATCGGTAAAGTAAATAACCACGCCCCACCCCCCCGGTCCTGGATTGCCTTCACAGGCACCATCGGTATAGATGGCACGAATATAGGTCATGGGTCTCTAGATTCCCCAAATACTAAAAAAGGGTGGCCAGAACACCACCCTGCAAACAAATGGATACCAAAGATTACTTGATGCTGACTTTGGCGCCGGCTTCCTCGAGTTCTTTCTTGGCGGCTTCGGCGTCTTCTTTGGTAGCACCTTCTTTCACGGGTTTGGGTGTGGATTCCACCACTTCCTTGGCTTCCTTGAGACCCAAGCCCGTCAAAGAGCGCACCACTTTGAGCACAGCAATCTTCTTGTCGGCGGGGACTTCTTCAAGAATGACATCAAAGGCGGTTTTCTCTTCGACTTCTTCTGCGGGAGCAGCCGCAGCACCAGCGACGGGCGCGGCCACCATCATCCCACCGACGGGCGCAGCGGCACTGACGCCAAAGGTCTCTTCAATTTGCTTGACCAGCTCGGCCGCTTCCAACAGGGTCAAGGATTTCAACTTTTCGAGAATTTCATCGGTTGCAGCAGACATTGTAAACTCCTATCGTTTCAAAGTTGGAAAACAAGAACAGGTGGCTTCCCGAGGGAAACCGAAAACAGGATCGATCTATTCCGCACCTTTGTCGGCGATCGCCTGCGTTGCCCGCGCCAAGGAAGCAGGAACTTCCTTGATGCCAATGGCAATCTTCGCTGTGACGGCATTGAGGGCACCGGCAATCTGGGCCATGAGTTGTTCTTTTGAGGGCAGATCACCAATGGCCTTCACTTGCGCTTCGTCAAGGGCACGTCCCTCCATGACCCCACCGCGGAGGGTGGTTTTCTTTGTGGCCTTCTGGAATTCTTGGTAGGCCTTAATTGCGCCTCCAATGTCCTCCTTGACCAAGAGGAACGCTGACGGTCCCTTGAGGAATTGGGTCATGGGTTGCCAAGTGTCACTTTCTTTGACCGCCAATTCCATCAGCGTATTTTTCGTAACCTTGCAACTGGCATTGCACTTGCGCAAGCGTTGCCGCAAATCCTTCATCTCGGCATCGGTGAGACCCTGGTAGTCAATCACCAATGCCATTTGTGACTCCCTCAGGCGTTCCTTGAGCTCCGCCACAATTTCTTTTTTGTTTGCTAGCGTGCGTCCCACGCGCATCACCTCCTCTAGTCAGTGAAAGAAAAACCCCAGCAGTGGTGCCGGGGCGATCGCCCAATCGCAACGGATGGACTTCGCAAACCTCGGCAGGAAGATTATGTCTCAGCCAGACCCCTGCGGTCTTCGGTTTTAGTCTTGAGTTGTCAAGTATTGGGCAATAGGCAAGTCCTCCTTAGACGGCTTCGGCCAGTTTTAGCTCCCGCAGAGCATTAATGTCCACCTGAATGCTCGGCCCCATTGTCGCCGCCACATAGACACTGCGCCAGTAGCGCCCCTTGGCACCACTCGGGCGGTTGCGGTCAATGCTTTCTTGCAGTGCCTTGAGGTTAACGAGCAGGTCTTCGGCGCTGAAGCTGGCTTTGCCAAAGAGCACATGGACAATCCCGGTGCGATCGGCGCGGAATTCCACTTTCCCCGCTTTGAACTCCTGAATTGCTTGGGGCAAGTCAAAAGTCACCGTACCCGCCTTGGGGGAGGGCATGAGCCCCCGCGGACCCAGAATCCGACCCACTTTGGCCACTTGGGGCATCATATCGGGGGTGGCAATGAGGAGGTCAAAGTCCATCCGCCCCTTTTGAATTTCGTCAATCAGCTCCTCTGAGCCCACAAGGTCGGCACCGGCGGCACTGGCTTCGGTCACTTTTTCACCACGGGCAATCACCGCCACGCGAATGGTTTGACCGGTGCCCTTAGGGAGCGCCACGGTAGTACGCAATTGTTGATCTGTATATTTCGGATCAATGCCCAAGCGGATGTGGGCCTCGGCCGATTCAGGAAATTTGGCTGTGGCCGTTTCCTTGAGCAATTGTAAGGCCTCAAGGGGAGCGTAGGGACGATCCTCCACCTTGGCATAGAGTTCGCGCAGTCGTCGCGAGAGTTTACGCATCAGAATTTACCTCCACGGGGTACCAACGAAACAAAGTTTCTCCCCCAACACAACAAAGGGCTCAATAGGAACACACTCAGAAAGCTTTAGTCGGTAATGGTCACGCCCATATTGCGGGCCGTGCCTTCGATAATCCGCATGGCCGCTTCAATATCGTTGGCATTGAGATCTGGCATTTTCTTCTCAGCAATTTCCCGCAGTTGGGCACGGGTGATGCTGCCCACTTTTTTCTTGTTGGGTTCGCCGGAGCCCTTTTCAATGCCAGCGGCTTTTTGAATCAGTACGGAAGCGGGTGGGGTTTTGAGAACAAAGGTGAAACTGCGATCTTCATAGACTGAAATTTCAACGGGAACCACCATCCCCACTTGATCGGCGGTGCGAGCATTGTACTCTTTGCAGAACATCATGATGTTCACACCGTGCTGACCAAGGGCTGGGCCAATGGGGGGAGCAGGGTTGGCTTTACCTGCTTGAATGGCAAGTTTAATAACTGCGACGACCTTTTTCGCCATAGTAAGTTCGCGTCCTAATCTACTTTTTCCACTTGAGTGACTTCGAGTTCGACCGGTGTTTCGCGGCCAAAAATCGAGAGTAATGCTTTCAGTTTGCTGCGCTCAGCACTGACTTCAATGACCTCTCCCTCAAAGTCCTTAAAGGGACCATTGAGAACTTTGATCTTATCACCACTGTTGAGATCAATGCGGTGAACCGGTTCTTGTTCTTGGGCTTTGCGGAAGATGCGCTCCACTTCGGCTGGACTCAGGGGCATAGGCTTGACGTGACCGCGTCCCCGGCCTGTACTGCGGCGCTGCTCGGCACCGACAAAGTTAATCACATTGGGGGTGTTTTTAATCACCTGCCAAGCTTCATCATCAATTTGCCATTCGCCGGTTTCGGGAGATTGCTGGGCCCGTACTTGGACAAGCACATAGCCGGGAAAAACTTTTTCCTCAATGGTTTGCCGCGAGCCATCTTTTTTGATTTTGATGACCGGGGTTTGGGGAATTTCAATGCGAAAGATGCGATCGGCCACATCCAGCGTATGGAGCCGCTGCTCGATGGTGCTTTTCACTTTTTTTTCGCAGCCAGAGGCGACTTGGACGGCATACCAAAATCGTTTGACCTTACCAGCTTGCTCCTCTTCGGACACTTCAACGGTATCGTCAAGAGGATCGCTTAGATCAGAATGATCAGTAAATTCACTCACCATAGGCGCGTACTCGTAGAAATCTTTGGCTGTCTAAAAAATCAGTGTGGCCAGCCAACGAAAGAGTTCATCCACTAGGTAGATGACAGCAGCGGAAAGGGAAACAATGAGAATGACTGCGGCAGATTCGCCAATCAGGCGCTGGCGATCGGGCCACACCACTTTGCTGAGTTCTTCCTTGGTTTCGCGGAAAAACTCGGTTAGATTAAAGCCACTAGTGGGCTTTTCGCCTTCGGTACTCTTGCTCACGGCGGCACTCCATTGGGGCGGGGCAGCCCGTTGCTACCCGTTTAATTCAGCGCGATTTATCATCATAGCAGGTTTCTTCTCTTTAGGAAATCCCCATGTTTGACTGCTTGCGATCGCGCACCCTCACAACGGCTATGGGTGAGGTGGCCTACGTGACGAATGATTTCAGCCCGGCGAACCCTGCCCGGCCGCCTCTATTTTTTTGGCATGGCTTTGGCGGTGGCTCGAGCCGCTATGAGTGGTCGGCGGTTTATCCAGCCTTTGCAGCCGAGTATTCCCTTTTTGCTTTGGATTTGCCCGGTTGGGGAGCCTCTGAGCATCGCGATCAACCCTATACGGTGGCGGCCTATGTGGATCACTTGCTGGAGTGCCTTGGCCAATTGACGGCAGAACCGGCGGTGGTGATCACGTCTTCACTGACGGCAGCCTTTGCCATCCAGGGGGCGATCGCCCATCCCCAACGCTTCCGTGGCCTCATTCTCACCTGCCCAACGGGTTTGAGTGATTTTGGCCAAGATTACCGCCAAACTCCCCTTGCCCAGATTGCACGCCAACCCTATGTGGATATAGTCTTTTATCGCCTTGGCGTGGCCAATTCCCTGAGTGTGCAATCCTTTATGGCTCATCAGCAGTTTGCCCGACCTAGCCGCATCAGCCCCGAAATGGTTGCCACCTATACCCAAGTGGCACAGTCACCGGGGGCAGAGTTTGCGGCACTGGCTTTTGTGCGCGGTGATCTCTGCTGCGATCTCAGTCGCTTCTTGCCCCATTTGACGGTGCCGACCTATATTGTTTGGGGAGAGCAGGCAAAACTCCCTCCTCTGAGGGTAGGTCAACGCTTGGCACAGTTAAACCGGGAGGCGATTCGTGCCTTTGATGTGATTCCAGAGGTGGGACTAACGCCCCAGCTGGAGTGCCCGGCGGTGATGATTGGCTGCATCGATCGCTATCTGAGCCAATTGAGGTAACTGCTCCCCGCTGGGGCACTTTGAATTTTGGATACCACTGCCCTCAATACCTGAATTGCCCTAGGGAAGGAAACCTAGGGCCGACGCTGGGCATTAGCAGTGGCGGGTAGGGTGGTGCCATAGACACGGGGGCGATCGCCCTGGGCCAATTGGGTGCTGCCTTGGGTATCCACTGCCCAAATCGTAACTTTGGGATTCCCCATTGTTTGGGTTTGAAAGAGCACCCGTTGCGGATCCGTTGTGCTCCAGCCGAGGAGGGTGGCAAAGTCGTATTCCTCAGCGGTAGGATAAACTGTGGCCACATGACCCACCCCCGCCTGCCAAATCCATGCGCCGTCGCTGATTAAATCCGTGGCAAAAAGCCCACCGACCTGTCGCACCAAAAGACGATTGCCCGTTGCTGACCAACCGACAGGAACCAGCACCGCAATCAGACCTTGGCCTGGGGGCACCTCTGCCAAAAATTCAGGCGGCATTTCCTTGAGACTTTCAATCCGCTGTTGGCTGCCGCTCTGGCGATCGCGAATTTCAAGAACGCTCACCAGTTGTTGCCGTTGCGCCTCGGGATCAGCCCTAAAGTAGAGGGTGGCCTGTGCTACATAGCGGCCATCGGGAGAGAGATATTGGGGGGTCTGTTGTGTGAAGCGGAGGGGTTTCTTGGCTTTTACAGCGGCAGCGTGGCCGTCCTCAATCCATTTCCAAGGGAGCGGGAAGGAACTCTGGAGGGGATCCGCCACAACAGTTTCTACAGGTTGATCGGGGGCAGGGGGTCGTTGGGATTGGGCAAGCATCACTGGGGCGATCGCGAGGGCGGTCAGTATCCCACAGACTGAGGAGAGCAAAAAGCCCCGCCCGGGCTCAAATCGGGTTACCATGAGGTCACTCCCCTTAAATAAAATTTTTTATTGACAGTTTGGTTAAATGAATGACGACGGCTCCTCACACCTCCAGCATAGCAATTGGCCTAGGCCGATCGCCAGCAAATTAACGAATTTTTATGGCCTTGACAAAATTAATCAAAGAATCTCGTAACTATTTACATTCACTGGCAGTCATCGAGATTCATTCCCAGTGGTTTCCCCTCACCTCCCCCTCCCTCAAAGATGCAGGGACGACTCCCTATGCCGTGAATGTTAAAGGTCATTTGGCGTGGCCCAAGGGTCGGCACTCCCTGTGGTTGGGGCAGCGGATCAGTGTACCGGCGATGGTTCAAGGCTATAGCGTGGCGGGCTTAACTCTACGCCTTGATCTCACGTGGTGGGCAGATCAGGCCACGGTGTATGTCAATGGCCAGGCGATGCATCGGGGGGATTTATTCGATCATTCGGTGAGTCTTTGCCTAGGGGAAGCCGTAACCCCCGGCCAAACCTGGGATGTGGTGTTGCATCTCATCAGTCCCAGCCACGATGACGGTGCTTTGGTGAGATCCTGCCTGCGGTTTGAATCGCCCACGGGAGTTGACCCCGACTTTGTTGCCGCTGAGTTGAACATTTTGGAGATTTTTGGTGACACCCTCAACCTAGAACCCCTTGAACTGCTGCTGAAGGAAATTCTAGAAAGTCAAGGGCAGCGCCCCGTTTTAGATCCGTTGCTGGCGGAGATTCATGATAGAATGCTGGCGATCGCCACCCCTTTACGGGAGTTCACTATCCATCTGTGTGGCCATGCCCATTTAGACTTGGCGTGGCTCTGGCCAATCGCAGAAACATGGCAAGTGGCACAGTCCACTTTTCAATCCGTCTTGGGGCTCAAGAAACGCTACCCTGAGCTGACCTTTACCCACTCCACCCCAGCTTTGTATGCCCATTTACAAACCCATGCCCCGGAACTCTTTGGGCAAATTCAGGCAGCCGTTGCCGCCGGTTGGTGGGATGTGGCAGCGGGTTTTTGGGTGGAACCGGAGCTCAATCTCATTAATGCCGAGTCCATTGCCCGTCAAATTCTCTATGGGCAGCAGTACGTGCAGCAGGTCTTTGGTGACATTAGCCCCATTGCTTGGTTGCCCGATACCTTTGGCTTTCCGGAACGCTTGCCCAGTTTCTTGGCCCAAGGGGGGATTCGCTACTTTGTCACCCAAAAATTGCGCTGGAATGACACCACCCGCTTTCCCCACGGTTGGTTTGTCTGGCGGGATGTGGCGGGGGCTGAGATCAATGCCCTGATGTCAGCGCCCATTGGCGAGGGGATTGATCCAGTGAAAATGGCGACCTACGCCCAACAGTGGTGGCAACAAACGGGATCGCGGCGCAGCCTCTGGCTCCCCGGTGTTGGGGATCATGGCGGTGGACCAACGGCGGAAATGTTGGAACGGGTGCGACGCTGGCAACGCCTTGACGGCCTTGGGCCGCAGTGGCAATGGACAACCCTGCGGCAGTATTTGGAACAGTTGAGCCAAGAAACACCGCCGACCACTCAGTGGCAGGGGGAACTGTATTTAGAATTCCATCGCGGTTGCTACACCAGTCATGGTGATCAAAAGGCTGCCCACGATCGCGCCCAACGGCAACTGCAAGAGGCAGAGCGCTGGTGTGCCCTCGCCGCAATTACGACTGCTTTTTCCTACCCCAGGGAAGAACTCAAAACCTGTTGGCAACAACTGCTCTTTAACCAGTTCCACGACATTCTGCCTGGCTCCTCAATTCCTGAGGTCTATGCTGAGGTCAATCCGACATGGCAGCAGCTTCTGAAAACCACAGAAACATTACTGGCTGCGGCCCAAACCGCTCTGTGTGCGTCGATAGACTACGGCACCCCCCCCGTGGCAGGGGCAATTCCTGTGGTTATTTTCAATAGTGGGGTGGGCGATCGCGCCGGGGTTGTCCACATTGATTTGGCGCAGCTACCGCCGGAGATCCCCTCTTGGCGGGTGTATTGTCCACGGGGTAACTACGATTTACCAGCCCAGTTGAATACTCCCCAGGGGTGTCTGACCTTTCGTACCCCTGAGGTGCCGGGAATTGGCTACACACTCCTGTGGCTCTGCCCGCGATCGCGCCCTGACCCCTTACCCACCCCGCCCTTGGGCTATGTCTTGGAAAATAGCTATCTTCACGTTGAGATTGATCCGACAACGGGGGAAATCACCAACCTCTACGACAAGTTGAATCATCGTCCCTGTTTGGGCGAGCGCGGCAATCAACTGCAATTTTTCCGTGATCAGGGGCAGTACTGGGATGCCTGGAACATTGATCCCAACTATGGGCAGCACCGCCTGGCGGGCGCGATCTTAGAGTCAATTGAATGGGTGACGTGGCATCAACTGGAGCAACGCCTACGGGTAAGGTGGCGCTTTCAGTCCTCAGGGATTCAGCAGGAATATGTGTTGCAGTATCAAACCCCCTGGCTGCGCATTGATACGGTAATTGACTGGCAGGAGGAACATATTCTCCTCAAGGCAGCTTTTCCCTTGGCAATCAGTGCTGAGCAGATCACCTGTGAAACTCCCGGCGGCGTTACGGTGCGCCCGACACTCCCGAATCCGCACCTCAGTCCCCATGAACAAACCAAATGGGAGGTGCCCTTTCTCACCTGGGTGGATTTGAGTACGCCAGAGTATGGGGTGAGTCTTTTCAGCAACTGCAAGCACGGGCTTGATGCCCAAGCCAATCAACTGCGCTTGACCCTCTTGCGATCCCCCACATGGCCTGATCCGACGAGCGATCGCGGTCAGCACCGCTTTAGCTATGGCGTGTTTCCCCACAGGGGGTCATGGCAGGCGGCGGCTGTCTCCCAATGGGCGGCTCAGTTTCATCATCCCCTCAGGAGCGCGATCGGCCACGGTGCAGCGAAGCTGTTTGGTCACTCTCCAGGAACCTTACCCGCCCACGCCCATCTGCTCCATTGGTCGGAGGCTAGCATTCAATGCCTTGCTCTCAAGGAGGCTGAAGATGGAGAGGGCTGGCAATTGCGAGTGGCAGAGGTCACTGGGGAAGGGGGCACCTTGGAACTGCACTCAACCCTCATCCCATGGCAGATCAAAGGCGGCCAAACCCTCCTGGAGAGGTCCACAGACCGTGGAGACCGAATGACCCTGGAGCCATGGGAAGTGGTAACCCTGCGGCTGGAAACTTAGAAGGGCACCTCGTCCAAGTTGATATCCCCGGCTTCAGGTTCAGGGGGTGGGGAGGCCACCCTGGGTGTCACGGGTACGGTGGCGGCGGGCTGTGCAGGGTGGTCCACAATGTTGCCCTCAACTGTGTAGAAACGGCTCACCACTAACTCGGCGCGTTTTTCTTTGAAGCCCTCGGGGCGGTCAATGGTGTCCATTTTTAGCCGACCTTCTAAAATCAGGCGATCGCCTACCTTGCATTCTGCGTGCATTTTTTGTCCCAAATTCCCCCAAGCAACTGTTCGCAAACTCATGGGTGGTTCTTCACTGCGAAGGCTGGCAAACTGCACCACCATCGTCGCCACTGCCATTTGATTTTCTTGGGTGTAGCGCAGTTCTGGGGCTTGGATCACTTCCGCAAAGAGGACGCAACTATTCATCTGTGGGCTTCCAACAGCTCATGTTCTTTCCAGTATAGTCCCAATGGCTGCCGCAACAAGGCCACAAGATGAACAGTGCAACTCTGGGGTTTTTCTCAGCACAGATGGCTGTGGCCAATTGTATCTTCTTATACTACCATATAGTTAATTAAATAAATTTGTAGAGGATACAGTCATGGCACGGGTGGTTGTCCTTGGGGCGGGCATTGGTGGATTGCCCACAGCCTACGAATTGAAACATCGTTTCGGCGATCGCCATGAAGTGATCTTGGTCTCTGATGTGGATCGCTTTACGTTTATCCCAGGATTAGTGGCGGTTGCCCTCGGATACAATTCCCTCGAACACCTGCAAGTGCCCCTAGAGAGGGTCAGCCGGCGCCATCGGCTGAGATGGGTGCAAGGGAAAGTTCAGCGGCTTGCCCCTGAGGAAAAGAAAATTTACTTGCCTGAACAAACCCTTGACTACGACTATTTGGTGATTGCCACAGGGGCAGAACTGGCACTTGATACGATTCCCGGGCTCGGTATTTACAGCCATTCCGTGTGTACTCCCGCCCACGCAGTAGCTGCCCAGAGAGCATGGCAAGAATTCCTCAAAGAGCCAGGGGACTTAGTTGTGGGTGCCGCTCCCGGCGCCAGTTGCTTTGGGCCTGCCTATGAATTTCTCTTTTTGGCAGAGCAGGCCCTGCGGCGTCATGGATTGCGCGATCAGGTCAAGATCACCTTCATTACCCCTGAACCCTACGTTGGCCACTTGGGAATTGGTGGGTTGGCCAATGGCGATCAACTCACCCGCAACCTGATAGAGAAACGGGGCATTGAAACAATTACCAACGCTGAGATAACTGCTATCGAGCCGCATCGAATCCTGCTGCGGGATGGACAGGTGATCCCCTTTGGCTACAGCATGATTTTGCCACCTTTTCGCGGAGTGGCCTTTGTGCGCGCCTCTGGCCTTGGCAATGAGAAGGGGTTTTTGCCCTTGCTGCCCACCCTACAGCATCCCAACTTTCCTGAAATCTATGGGGTGGGCATCAGTGTTCACTTTCCACCTTTAGAAGTGACCCCTGTGCCTATGGGAGTGCCCAAAACCGGTCAAATGACGGAGGAGATGGCGATCGCTGCGAGCCACAACATTGCCGTTGCCCTTGGGGAATTAGCGGCTGACCCTGTGGTCCCGACACTGGATGCCCTATGTTTTGCTGACTTTGGCAATACCGGTATTGCCTATATTGCCGCTCCGGTCATTCCGGAACCCCCTGGGGGGAACCGCCGCTTGGCCTACGCCATTCAAGGATTGTGGGTCAGTTGGGTCAAGGCCGCCTTTGAACGCTACTTCCTGCTGAAAATGTGGTGGGGACTGAGTGTCCCTTGGTTTGAACAGTGGGGACTGCGGCTATTCTTTGGCCTTTCCCTTGTGCGTCCCCTGCAACCCACGGTGTTTCCAGAGCAGCAACCCATCATAAAAGTTTGACAGACAAACATTGACAAAATTTAATAAAGGAGTAACTTCTATGGTGCGCATCTTTCTCATGGCTCTGTTGATGGCGTCCCTATGGATCCAGGCTTCCCCGCCCACCTTGGCCAGTGTGAATCCTGATGAGCTGGGGAAAGTGGTCACAGCCATTGAACAGTTGGATCAAATGCGCATTGGCCTTGCCTCTACCCTAGAAGGGGGTACTGGCGAACCGACCCTTGACACCTTTAAGGCCGTCTGTGCCCCCGTGGGCAAGCAAGCCAAGGAAATTGCTGCTGCCAATGGCTGGCAAGTGCGTCAAGTGGCCCTCAAGTATCGCAACCCCAACCATGCCCCGCGCACAGCCCTGGAAGTGCAAGCCTTCAATCAGTTTGATAACAACCGCCAACTGCAAGCCTTTTGGCAAACCGATAACGAAGGGGTGCACTACTTCCGTCGCATTGATGTCCAAGCCAGTTGCCTTGCCTGCCATGGCGCTAAAAATCGCCGTCCTGCCTTTATTCAGGAAAAATATCCCAGCGATCGCGCCTATGGCTTCCGTGTTGGCGATCTGCGGGGCATTTACGCTGTAACGATTCCGCAAATTCAGCAGGCACTCCAAACCTCACCCTAAGGAGGTCCTCCCATGGCCCGTTGGGAACGTTGTTTACTTTTGATTCTGTTAGTCATTCCCCTGTGGCTGGCGGTGTCCCCCAGTAGCGATGCCATGATTCGCACCATTGAAGAGGCTCCCAACCAAGTGGTGGTGCAGTCGCGGCATTCGTTGCGCGATAATCATGGCTTTACGTGGCAGGTGATTCTCTTTTCGCGTCCCGACCAGTTGCAGTTGCGCTTGGTGGGGTTTCCAGAGCAGTACCATTTTCGCCATCCCGATCCCTTGGTGTTGATCACGTCCAGCGGTCAAACCCTCACAGCTGCGGATGACTTTCCCAAGGCAGACACCGTTGCCAATGTAGGACAGTTTGATCTGTTGCCCCTTGCCTCGCAACTGCCGAGGAGTGAGCCCTTGGTTCTGCGTCCACCCCTAGAGGAGCAGGGGATTGAGATTGCTGTTCCTGCCGCTGTGGTCATTGAGTGGCACGCCCTGATGGCGGAAGTTTAGGAACGGGTGGCAATGGGCGTTGGTGTTCCGAGGGCAAGGAGCAGGGCTTGGGCTTTGCTCAGGGATTCTTGCCATTCCCGTTCTGGATCGCTGTCGGCCACAATACCGGCACCTACTTGTCCCCAGGTTTTCTGGCGATCGCGCCCCACCAAGAGGGTACGGATGAGGATATTCAAGTCCAGATGCCCTCGCTGATCCCAGTAGCCACAGGAACCGTAGAACAAATTGCGGGGAAAGGGTTCAAGAGCTGCCAAAATCTCCATGCAGCGCACCTTGGGACAGCCGGTAATGGTGCCACCGGGAAAGAGGGCACGGATCACATCCACGGGGGATCTCCTCGGCTGTAACTTGCCGCGCACATTGCTCACGAGGTGCATCACATGGCTGTAGTACTCCAAACTGAGGAGTTCATCCACCACCACACTGCCCCATTGGCAGATTCGCCCCAAGTCGTTGCGCTCTAAATCCACAAGCATAATGTGTTCTGCCTGTTCCTTGGTATTGCTGCGGAGTTCCTCGGCGTGGGCGCGATCGGCCGCAGGGGTTTGGCCGCGGGGACGGGTACCGGCAATGGGTCGTGTTTGCACCCAATCTCCCTGAACCTGCACCAAGCGTTCCGGTGAGCAACTGACAATGTAGCCCCAAGGGGTTTGCCAAAAGCTGGCAAAGGGAGAGGGGTTAATCTGCTGTAGCCGCAGGTATTGTTGCCACGGATCAACGCGGCCATCATGGCAAAAGCGCGCCGACAGATTGGCCTGAAAAATATCGCCAGCGCGGATATGGCGGAGAATTTGCTCAACGGCTGCTTGGTAGGTCTCGGACTGCCAGCCCGCCGCGAGTTCAATGTTGCCGGGGCGATCCGGTAATAAGAGGAACTGCTCAGGGGCGGGATCTTCAAGAGTTTGTTGCAGCGCCGCCAGTTGACTCGCACTCGAAGCCGCCAGATACAGGCGATCCGCCTGATGATCCAAGACAGCAAAGGCTTGAGGCTCATACCAAAAGGCCACTGGAAAAGGGAGCGGATCGGGCTTGGGCGGGGGTAGCGCTTCAATTTCCCATGCCAATTCGTACCCCAGCCATCCCAACCACCCTCCTGCAAAGGGCAGATGGCTGACTTCTTCGGGCACAGCGGTTGCTTGGGGAAATGTTTGTAATGTTGGCAGCACCTCACCGAGGGATAAAACCCACTGGCGATCGCGCCGTGGTGACCCCGCACAAATGGAATAGCGAGCTTGGGGTGTGGGGGCTTGGGCTGGACTTTCCAGTAGGACAGCAATTGGCTCCCTCAAAAACAACTGCTGAAAAATAGCGCGACCCGTGCGCCCACGCAGGGGCAAACAACGCCAAAGCCACGGCTCACAGGGGCGCATCACGAGTGCTCAACCCCCAACCAACCCAAGCGAATTAACCAAAATAGCCCCAGACCCCCCAAGGCTAACCAATCGCGCCGCTGCAATCGCAGATGGTGCCACGGGTTATCGTAGGTTTCCGGTTCTTGAAAGCCCCGCACTTGCATCGCACAGGCCACCTGTTCTGCCCGCAGGAGTAAATTTTCCAACAGCCGTACCGCTAAGGTGAGCCACAGCTTGATACTGCCTTTAATGCCCACAAGTCGCCAATTGATGGCACGAGTCCGCACCGAGCGGCTCAGGTTTTGCACTTCTTCCAAGACCAAGGGAATAAACCGCAGTGAAAGCGTCAAGGTCAGGGCAATTTCGGCCACCGGCAGCTTAAAGCGTTTCAGGGGCTGCATGAGATTTTCTAAGCCAGCGGTCACTTCCTCAGGAGCAGTGGTGAGCAAAAACAAATGCGTACTGTACAGGAGTGTAAACAGGAGGGTACTCAGGCGGATGCCTAAATCCAGCGATCGCTGGGAGACTTGCAGCTGAATGGGAAACTGACCCACTTGGGCGTGAAATTGCCACAGGATATAGCGGTAACTCGTGGCCGGAACTGTCGCTGCCAAGGGACGGCGGGGTTGATAGGTTACAGCCATCCCATCGGGCATCAAAGCTGTGATCACCAGAATTAAACTACCCACCAGGAGAAGCCACAGCAGTTGCCGCCGCCATACCCGTGCCGGAATGCCCCCTACGAGCGTCAGGAGAATTAAGCTGACCACTAGCCCCAACCGCCAAAAGACATCCGCTAAAATAGGGGCCAACAGAAACGTCATCAACCATGCCAACTTGACCCGTGGATCAAGGCGGTGCAGCCAAGTGATGGGTTGTTCAAGGTATAGCCCTAGGGGGAGCGATCGCAGCAAATCCATGGAAAATCGCTAGTTTTTCTCCAGTTGTCGCCGCAGGGCTTCCAATTCTGGATCGTAGGCAGGGGTGCTACTGGGGGACAGTTGCGGATTGGCTAACTCCGCCTTCAGCCGCGCTAAGTCCTCCTCCACACTGCCCCCTTCTAGGGCAGCAAACTTGGCTTCGAGGGTATCGCTATTGAGTTCAGCCACCGCTTGGGAGCGAGCCTCCAGTTCCTGAACCCGCTCTTCCATGCGCTCAAAGGCGGCCATTGGGGCGTTGATGTTCATACTGCTAAAGGTTTGTTGCAGTTGCTCTGAGGCCTTGGCTGCCCGTGCCCGTGCCACTAGCATTTCCTTGCGGGTTCTCGCTTCAGCAATCTTGCTTTCAAGCTGTTGCATTTGTTTTTTGAGAGCTTCTACTTGGGTCACAGACTGCTCCAGTTGCCCTTTGAGGGCCATGGCTGCATTGAGTGCTGTTTTTTTGCGACTCAAGGCCTCCAGCGCCAGTTGCTCATCCCCATGTTGCAGGGCAATTTTGGCACGGCGTTCCCACTCAGCCGCCTGCTGTTGGTTTTGGTTGAACTGTTGCTCTAACCGCTTTTGGGAGGCGATCGCTTGGGCAACGGCTTGCCGCAGTGTTACCAGATTGTCCTGCATTTCGATCATGGTCTGCTCGAGAATTTTTTCGGGATCTTCAGCAGCACCCACCAGCGCATTGAGCCAACTGCGAACCACACGGCTGACGCGATCAAATAGTCCCACAGCGTTATCTCCCTATTGGTTCCTTATCTATAGCAGTATGCCACTTTCTTCAGATTCTTTGGCCACAAGTCTCAAAAACGCTTGCTGCCCTGGGCTTAAGCTATAGTAAAATCATTGGAATCTTGATCCTAACTTTCTTTAGTAATGTCTGCTTCTTCGGGGCGATCTTCAGACTCCTTTGATAAGCATGGTTTTCTCAGTCGCTACGCCCCGGCCATTATTAATCAAAATAGAGCCGATCAAATGCTGGCGGACTATGCCAAGGGGCGGCGTGACTTTCGGCGGCTTGATTTGCGTGGCATCACCCTAGAAGACGTGAATTTAGCAGGGGCAAATCTCAGTGGTTCGGATTTAAGCAATGCCACACTCATCAATGTAGATTTGACTGATGCCAAGCTGATTGAGGTTCAGCTGATCAATGCTGAACTCACGGATGTGCAACTGCGCCAGGCGAATCTTAGTCGAGCTAATCTGCGAGGTGCTAAACTCACCCATACTTCCTTGGCCACGGCAACCCTGCGGGGCACAGTCCTCCCCAATGGCCGGTTGTCGGATTAGTTGTCAGATTCGTTGTCGGATTGATCGTGTTGGTTCAAATAGGCTTGCAGCCGTTGCCAAAAGCGCTCCATTTCCGCAGGGGTGCCAATGGTTACCCGGATGCCGCCGGCGATCGCCCGCACAAGGGTGCCCTGACTCCTCAAGGCATCCCACAGGGGCGGGGTGTGTTGGGGTTCGCGCAAGCGGAAAAAGAGGAAATTGGCCACACTTGGCCACACCTGCAGTTGGGGGCATGACTGAAGCCGTGCATAGAGCTGATCTCGCTCCGCTAGCACCGTGGGAATTTCTGCTAGCAGCGCCTGACGATGGTCAAGGGCAACTTGCGCCGCCACTTGAGAAAATGTAGGCAGGTTATAGGGCAGACGAACCTTTTCTAAAACCGCAATCACCTCTGCATTGCCAATGGCATAGCCGACCCGATGCGCCGCCAGTCGAAAGGCCTTGGAAAACGTCCGCAGGATCAACCAGTTAGGATGGGCTGCCAAGTCCCCCACCAGTGTCTTGCCGGAAAATTCAAAATAGGCCTCATCAATCACCACTAAAATATCCTCAGGAAGCTGCCGTAGCCAGTCCACCTCAGCTGCAGTTAGGGGGTTTCCCGTCGGCGAGTTGGGTTGCAGCATAAAGAGAACGCGCACCGGTGGCGCCGCTTGGGCAATGAGGGTATTGGCGGCGGCAATTTGCACTGCAAACGTGTCAGGATCGCGGGTTGCCCGATGGACGGGAATCCCTAGGGTTTGGGCGAGGATCCCGTATATGGAAAATGTTGGTTCTGCCACTAGGATAGAACCGTAGCCCCCAATCGCCGTAGCCAGCAGTATGGAGCGAATCAGCTCATCGGAGCCGTTGCCAACCGCAATTTGGTGTGGGGAAATTTCAGTTGGGCTGTGTTCACTGACGTAGCGGGCGATCGCCTGCCGCAGCGGCCAGTGGTGACTATCGGGATAGCGATGACTGCCTAGGGTGCTGACGTACTGCTGAGCTAACGCCTCCTTAAGGGCAGTGGGCAAATCCCAGGGAAACTCATTGGTATCGAGGTAGTCCAGTTCTAGCGGTAGGGAGTCGCTCGTGGGGGTGGAGTAGGCGCGAAAGTTGCTCAGTTCTGGACGAAGAAACGTCGCCATGCCAAGACAGTATAAAGGGATTCAACTATAATAGCACTGAGCTTTTTGCCCTAATTTGCTGTCAGCCCTGACACTCAATCTCCATCTTTTGACTACGTAGAGGCGAATGTTCCTATGGCGCGTACCGACTTCAAAGATTACTACCAAATCCTCGGGGTCAGCAAAAATGCCACGGAGGCTGAAATTCGGCAGGCCTTTCGCCGCCTTGCTCGCAAATATCACCCGGACTTGAATCCGGGGGATAAAGAGGCAGAAGCTCGTTTTAAGGAAATTAACGAAGCCCACGAAGTTCTTTCAGATCCGCAAAAACGACGCAAATACGATCAATTTGGTCAGTATTGGCAACAGGCCAGTGCAGCGGAGGCGGGTGGCTTTAATGTCAATGTGGGCGATTTTGGCGCTGATTTTAGTCAGTTTGCCAACTTTGAAGACTTTATCAATGAATTGCTGGGGCGATTTGCCACAGGCACAGGGCGTACCCGCACTTGGAGCACGGTTGGGTTTGATACCTCAGGATTTGGCAGTGCCGATGCAGAAGCAGAGATCCAAATTAGCTTTCAAGAGGCCTTTCAGGGCTGCCAAAAATCATTCGCCATTGGTAATGAACAGGTAACCGTGACGATTCCCGCTGGCATTAAGCCGGGGACGAAGTTGCGGCTGCGGGGCAAAGGTCAATATAACCCCTACAGTCAACAGCGGGGAGATTTATATCTCACGGTACAGGTGGCGCCCCATCCCCTCTTCCGCTTTGAGGATGATCAACTGGTGATTGATTTGCCTATCACTCCCGATGAAGCTGCTTTGGGTGCGCAAGTGACGGTGCCAACACCCTCGGGGAATGTGGTTTTGAATGTGCCTGCGGGAACGCGATCGGGGCAATCGCTCCGGTTACGGGGCAAAGGCTGGCGCAGTAGTGGCGGCATTGCTGGCGATCTCCTGGCCAAGGTGCAAATTGTGCCCCCCAAATCCCTGAGTGCCCAAGAAAAAGAACTCTACGAAAAATTGCGATCGCTCCGTACCTTTAATCCCCGTGCCCATTGGCCGATCTGAGTCGATCTAAGTCAGGGAAATTGCCGCGATTTGACGGCTTGGCAGTAATTTTCAATGGCGGCGATCGCCTGTGTTCCCAAGTCGGCATACACCTTAGCAAAGGGGGGCACCTGGAAACTCAAGCCCAAAACATCTGCAGTCACCAGTACTTGACCATCACAGTGGGGGCCGGCGCCAATTCCAATTGTGGGAATCTTCAACTGGGCGGTAATCTGCTGCGCCAAAGCCGCAGGAATATGCTCCAAAATCACCGCAAAGGCACCGGCTTCAGCAAGGGCAAGGGCACCCGCTAGAATCGCTTCTGCGCCTTGGGGAGTATTCCCCTGTTGTCGCCATCCCCCCAACTGATGTACCCGTTGGGGCAATAGACCCACATGACCCAGCACTGGAATTCCAGCCTCCACTAAGCACCGCGTTGCTGCCTGCACCACAGGGGAGGCACCTTCCATTTTCACAGCTTGCACTTCTGCCTCTTTGATTAGGCGCCCCGCCGATCTCAGAGCCTGTTCAGGGCTTTCTTGGTAGCTCAAAAAGGGCAGATCACACACCAGGAAACTATGGGTAACGCCTCGGCGCACTGCTTGGGCATGGTGAATCATCTGGTCAAGGGTCACAGGCAACGTGGTTTGATATCCAAGGGCAACCATCCCCAGGGAATCCCCCACAAGGATCACATCCACCCCCGCCGCATCCAACAGGCGGGCCCACAGATAATCCCAAGCCGTGAGCATGGTAATGGGTTCTCCCAGCGCTTTTTTTTCTTGGAGTTGGGGTAATGTTACAGGGCGACGCACCATGGCCATATTCAAGAGGGTTGTATCCCCATCCTCTAAAGGAACAGAGAAAACGTCAATTGAGCTTTATCAGCAGGAAGCCCCCCATTGCGGATTCTGTTCACTCAAACATAAATTCAGTGTCGAGGTCAGAGCTGTATAGGGTATGATTGATGAAACAGATGTGGAATCTCTGGAGAGTTTCCCTGATGGGTCTCAGTATGTCTGCGCCCTGGGTCCTGCAGTGGCAGCAGGCTGAGGCCTCTGTATAAAGATGTCGATGAAACGTGAAGTCCGCTCTCCATCTGAGGTGTGTTTATTCAGTGAACAGGAGAGTCGGGGGTCGTTCACCCATAGTACACATGTCTTTGCCTGCCTTTGTTGAAGCCCTATTAACCCCTGCTGCTTACCCTCATGCGGTCACCAGTCCGATTCAATTGCTGCAAACGCATATTTCCTATGTGTTTCTGACGGGGGACTATGCCTATAAGGTGAAAAAGCCGGCGGACTTTGGTTTTTTGAACTTTACAACTCTAGAAAAGCGGCTGTTTTACTGTCAGGAGGAGTTGCGGCTTAATCGCCGCTTGGCGCCCGATCTCTACTTGGGGGTGGTGCCCATTGTGGCGGTGGGCGATCGCTATTGTGTGGCGGATCCCCAAGACTTACCCGTGGGGGCTGAGGTCATTGACTATGCTGTGCAAATGCGCCAATTTGATCAGTCGCAACTGTTTTCTCACCTCTTTGCGGCTAACCAAGTCACCCCTCACCTGATTGAATCCCTTGGCAAAGAACTAGCCCGCTTCCACCGCAGCGCTGCTACGAGTCCCCACATTGCTAAATTTGGTTCGCCGCGGGCGATCGCCCAAGTGATTGACAACTGCCATGCCTTGGCTGCCCAGTTTGTCGGTCGGTGTCAATCCCCAGAGCAGTACGCGGCAATTCATGCCTTTACCGATGACTTTTTGAGCCGTCATCAAGAGTGGTTTGTGCGGCGGCAGGCAGGGGGCAAAATTCGGGAGTGCCACGGCGATCTGCACCTGAATAATATCTGTCTATACAGGGGCAGGGTCCAAATTTTTGACTGTATTGAGTTCAACGAAGAATTTCGCAATATTGACGGCATCTATGACGCCGCCTTTTTGCTGATGGATTTGGAGTTTCGCGGGCGCGGCGACTTGGCCAATCTTTTCCTCAACACTTACTTGGAATGGAGTGGTGACTATGAGGGGGCGGTGCTCTTGCCCCTGTACCTGTGTGTGAGAGCCTATATTCGGGGCAATGTCAATGCCTTAGCCCTCAATGATCCCGCCATTGGCGAGGCCGAAAAGGCACAGCTGCAAGCCACTGCTGCGGCCTACTATGGGGCTGCCTATCGCTACACCCAACCCCGCCAAGCCAAGCTCTATGTCATGTCTGGTCTGTCGGGAGCAGGCAAAAGTACGCGGGGACGAGGTCTTGCTCAAGGGGAGCAGGCAATACAAATTCGCTCCGATGCGGTGCGCAAACACTTGGCGGGCTTACCCCTAGATCGCCGCAGTACGGATTTCCCTGAGGTGGATCTCTATTCCGATGCCATGACCCAAAAAACCTATGATCAGCTCTTGGCCTATGCGGAATTGTTGCTGCGTCAGGGACAAACGGTGATTTTGGATGCGAAGTACGATCGCGTGGCGCTGCGCCAACCGGTGATTGCCTTAGCCAAGAAACTGCGTGTCCCCCTAGAGATTCATTTCTGTAGTGCCCCCCCGGAGGAACTGCGCCGTCGCTTGAGCGATCGCCAAGGGGATATTGCCGAGGCCACCCCTGATCTGATTGCTGCCCAAGTGGCCAGTTTTGAATCCTTTTTGCCTGAGGAGGAGCCCTACGTTCGCCATGTGTGTGACTAGGACGAGGGCAACTGATAATAGGAACAGAGCAATAGGACGGGTCTGATGTATCACATTGGTTTACTAGGGTTAGGCACGGTCGGTGGCGCTGTGGCGCAAATTTTGGTAGATCCAGCGGGGCGCCATCCCCTGCTCAAGGAACTGGCGATCGCCCAAGTGGGGGTACGGGATCCCCATAAGCCCCGTGCCGTTGCCCTTGATCAGCAACTTTTGACAACGGATTTGGAAAGCATTGTCACCAACCCAGCCATTGACATTGTGGTGGAAGTCCTCGGCGGTATTGAACCGGCGCGATCGCTGATCCTCAAGGCCATTGCCCATGGCAAGCACATTGTTACCGCCAACAAGGCCGTCATTGCCCGTCATGGTGCCGAAATTTTTGATGCTGCCAATGCCCAAGGGGTCTATGTGATGCTCGAAGCTGCCGTAGCCGGTGGCATTCCCGTCATTCAAGCCCTGCGACAGAGCCTAGGGGCCAATCGTATCCACAGTGTTAGCGGCATTCTCAATGGCACCACCAACTACATTTTGACCCGCATGCAGCAGGAGCAGGGGGATCTTGCCCCCATCCTTGCCGATGCCCAGCGCCTAGGCTATGCTGAAGCTGATCCCAGTGCCGACATTGAAGGTTGGGATGCAGCGGATAAAATTGCCATTCTGGCCAGCCTTGCCTTTGGAGGACGAATTCGCCGCGAGGAAGTGTATGCCGAGGGCATTGGTGGGATCACAGCGGTGGATATTGCCTACGCTGAAAAACTGGGGTTTTGCATTAAACTGCTGGCGATCGCCCGCCAACTAAGCGGTCAGCCCCTCGAAGTGCGCGTTCATCCCACCCTCGTGCCCCTCGATCATCCCCTTGCGGGTGTCAATGGCGTCTATAATGCCATTCTCCTAGAGGCAGAGCCCTTAGGACAGGTGATGTTCTATGGTCCCGGTGCCGGTGCAGGGGCAACCGCCAGTGCCGTCGTGGCAGATTTAATTAACATTGCTGCTCTTCTCCCCCAAGGACGTGCCAGCCATCCTTTGCTCACCTGCCAGCACAATCAGTTTATGCCGCTGCTACCGATGGCAGAGGTGGATAGTCGCTTCTATGCTCGTGTCCATGCCCAAGATCATCCGGGGGTGCTGGGAAAACTGGGCACCTGCTTTGGTCAGCATCATGTCAGCCTGGAATCCTTAGTTCAAATTGGCAGCCATAACGAGCTAGCAGAAATTGTGATTGTCACCCACCACGTGCGCGAGGGCGAGTTTCGCCAGGCGATGGCCGAGATTGCGCAAATGGCAGACATTGAAGCAGTGCCCTCTGTTTTACGGGTCTTGGGCATGTCCTAGGCATTGGGCTTGATGCCTGTCTTGCGCTCTAAAATTTCCTTCACCACCAGTGTCACTAAGGCCAGCAGGCCAAGGATGACCGCTGCCGCGTAAGCAGACTCGGTGTTGTAATTTTTATAGGCGTCCTCCACAAAGAGGGGCAGGGTTTGGGTGAGGCCAGCCACATTGCCAGAGACCACCATCACGGCACCAAATTCCCCCATGGCGCGGGCATTGGTTAACAAGACACCGTAGAGCAGCCCCCAGCGGATATTGGGTAAAGTAACTCGCCAAAAAGTTTGCCACTCATTGGCTCCAAGGGTTTTTGCGGCCTCCTCCTGCTCGGTGCCGATTTCTTCCAGCACAGGAATGACTTCTCGCGCCACAAAGGGCAAACTAACAAAGGCGGTTGCCAGCACCATCCCCGGAAAGGAGAAAATAACGCGCATATCCAGCGCTTGCAGCCAGCTCCCGAACCAGCCATTGCGGCCATAGACCAGTACCAGCATCAGTCCAGCAACAACGGGGGAGATGGAAAAAGGTAAGTCAATAATGCTGAGCAAGAGGGTGCGGCCGGGAAAACGATGGCGGGCGATCGCCCAAGCGGCACAAAGGCCAAAGACTGTGTTTAAGGGCACCACCACCAAGGCAAGGGCAAACGTCAGCCACAGGGCATGGAGAAAATCGGGCTCCAGCAAATTTTCCAGAAAGGGCATGACTCCCCTGTGAAACGCTTGGAAAAGAACATTGGCCGCTGGAATCAGCAGCACAAGGGCTAAGTAGCCGATGGCAATGACAATTAAAAGGAGATGCAGCCACGGCTTTTCTTGGGTGGGAGAGGGTTTAAGGCTCCGCATAGCGCCGCCCCCATGCCTGCAGCAGATTAATCAGAAATAAAATCCCTAAGGAGACCAAGAGCATCACCGTACCAATAATGGTTGCCGCCTCATAGTCGTACTGCTCTAAGCTCTGAAAGATGAGCACCGAGGCAGTCAAGTCCCGGAACGAGGTGTTGGAGGAAATAATAACAATTGAGCCAAATTCTCCTACGGCCCGTGAGAAACCCAGGGCAACGCCTGTGAGAATCGCGGGCATCAAAGGCGGCAAAATGACTCGCCAAAAGGTCTGCCCATGGGTGGCACCCAGGGACCATGCAGCCTCCTCTACATCCTTTTCCATTTCCGTGAGGACAGGCTGAACCGTGCGAATGACAAAGGGCAGGGAAATAAAGAGCATGGCCACCGCAACTCCCCAGCGGGTAAAGGCAATTTTCACTCCCCAGGGGGCCAGTAAACTGCCAATCCAGCCGTTTTCACTGTAGACCGTTGCCAAGGTCAAACCTGCCACCGCCGTTGGCAGAGCAAAGGGCAGATCCACCACGGCATCAAAAAAGCGCTTCCCCGGAAAGGAGTAGCGCACCAGCACCCAAGCAATCAGGGTCCCAAAGAGGCCATTGATCAGAGCTGTCACTAGGGCAGTTACAAAGGTTACCTCATAGGCCGATAGGGCGATCGGCCGCGTCGCTACCTGCCAAAAATGCAATGGCCCGGCACTGCTGGCGCGACTAAAGAGGGCAGCTACGGGCACAACCAGCATCACCAGCAAGTAAAAGACAGTGATTTTCCAAACCCAAGGGAACCGCCAGCGCCGTTTCTGAGAAATGGGGGGGGTAGCACTCATCAGGCTTGATTCTCCCGCTGAATTTGATCAAACAGGGCACCCTGGGCAAAAAATTGAGCCTGCACCCTCTCCCATCCCCCGAGATCCCTAACGGTAAACAGAGTGGGTACCCGTGGAAATTCTTGGGCATGGGCAGCCAGAACTGTCCCATCCACTGGCCGAAAGCCATATTGAGCAAAAACTTCTTGAGCCTGAGGTGTGTAAAGAAACTGAAGGTAGGCTTGGGCAACCTCACGAGTACCGTGCTGATCGGCGTATTTGTCCACAATCGCAACTGGGTTTTCAATGAGGATATTTACCTTAGGAATGTGATAGGAGAGGCGCTTCCCCTGCTTGCGGGCCAAAATCACTTCACTTTCATAGTTGATCAGAGCATCCCCCTGTCCCTGCGTCAAAAAGGCATCGGTGGCCTCACGGCCATCGCGGGGGAGAGCCGCTACGTGGCGAAAGACCTCAGTAACAAAGGCTTTGGCTTCCTGAGGGGTTCCCCCCGTCTGCGTTACTGATCCCCACAGGGCAAGGAAGTTCCAGCGGGCGGCTCCAGAGATTTTGGGATTGGCCGTCACAAAGGTCACGCCCTCACGGGTTAAATCCTGCCAGGTCTGTAAGTTTTTCGGGTTACCCTCACGGGTGATCAGGGTACAGACAGAGGTGGTGACAGTACTGTTGTGGGGGGCCTGACGCGCCCAATCGGGGCGGATTAAACCTGCCTGGGCAATGCGATCCACATCTAAGCCAAGGGATAAATGCACAATATCGGCCTCTAGGCCATCAATGACTGCTCGGGCTTGACTCCCAGAGGCACCATAGCTGGTGCGAAAGCGGACTTCTTGTTGATGTTCCCGTTTCCACTGAGCGGCAAATAGGGGAATAATTGCCTCGTGGGCTTTCCTAGTCAACGCAAAGGACACCAAGGTCAAGTTGACCTGGGCAGGACGACCATCCGGTAAGGTGGCTTGAAATTGACAGGCAGCGGTGAGACCACTGAGGCCTACCGCTAGTAAGAATAAGCTTAACCCAATCCTAAAACGCCGCCAACTCACCATTCTACCGTTAATCTACCATAAATCGATCGGAATACCGATATGCAAATCCATCTTAGCAGAAGGGGGGTGATTCTAGCTGAAATGCTTAAAACGTGATCAGCACCTGTCTAGGATGGGTGGGAATCACTCATTGCGGTTGATTGCGATGGGGCGTTTTCGGTGATGGCGCGATCGCCAGGAGGTTGGCGGAACACTGACCCCTCTTAGCGGTAGCCCATACACGGGTTGCGTCTGAGGAATGGGCACCACATACACCAGCTGACGGCAACCACCGAGCTCCACATTGACATTCAATTAAGGGCAATTAAGGGGTGGTTGTATCCGCAAAGGAAAGGATGGTCAAACCAGTCAAGGAAGATAGGCCAACTACTTGGAGTGTTGTCAACATCCTCAACTCCGCCACAGAAAAAACGTCCTGCGGGGTCTGATGCTCAATCTATAGGGAGGGTTCCACCACACCTGCGCCCAAATAAAAAGGGGGAGAGTTTCCCCCGATTCTGTTAACGTTGTTTACTCAACTCCCTCAATCTTGTCCTCCACTTCTTGATAGAGTTGCCGTAGCAGTTCCAGATTGGCCTCACTGGTCTCCCAGTAGCCACGTCCGTGGAGCTCTAGGAAGGTGCTGACCATCTTACGGAACGAGTGAGGGTTGGTATTCAAAAGCCGCTGCCGCATCTGCTCATCGAGAATAAACGTGGCATTCGCTTCTTCATAGACCCAGTTATCCACGGCCCCGGCGGTGGCCGACCAGCCCATCGTGTTCACGAGCCGCTTCGAGATTTCGCGCACCCCTTCGTAGCCGTGGGCGAGCATTCCTTCGTACCACTTGGGATTCAGGAGTTTGGTACGGCTGTCGAGGCGAACGGTTTCCGAGAGGGTTCGCACTTGGGCATTGGCGGTGGTGGTATCGGCAATATAGGCCTTGGGTTGCTTGCCATCCCCCCGCAGTGCTGCCACCAGCTTGGTCGGATCCGAGTCAAAGTAGTGGCTGACATCCGTGAGGCTAATTTCTGAGGAGTCGAGGTTTTGGAATGTCACATCCACGGTTTTGAGCGCCGTTTCAAAGAGTTCCCGGGCCTGCTGCATCGTCCCCGGAGAATCCGCCGAGAAGGCAAAGGACTTACGGGAGAGATACATATCTTGAAGTTCCGACTCCTGTTCCCAGGAGCTATTTTCCACCGCTAGGTTGACATTGGCGGCGTAGGAACCAGAGGCATTGGTAAAGACTCGTGTGGCCGCTTGGCGCAGGTCAATCCCTAGTTCTGAGGCCTGTTGCAAGGCGTGCTTGCGGATAAAGTTTAGCTCAAGGGGCTCATGGGCTTCGGCAGCCATTTTGATGGCACGGTCAATAAGCGCCATCTGGTTAATAAAGAGATCGCGGAAGACGCCCGAACAGTTGACGACCACATCAATGCGTGGCCGCCCCAGCTCCTCGAGGGGGATGAGTTCCACCTTGTTGACGCGCCCCAAGGAGTCGGGTAAAGGACGTGCCCCCACTAGCCACAGCACTTGGGCCAGGGACTCGCCATAGGTTTTGATATTATCTGTGCCCCAGAGCACCATGGCAATGGTTTCTGGCCACTGGTTGTTATTTTCTGCTTTTTGCCGCGCGAGGAGGCGATCGACCACAACTTTGGCAGACTGCACCGCAGCGGCTGTAGGAATGGCTTGGGGATCTAGGGCGTGGATATTTTTGCCGGTCGGCAGGACCTCAGGATTGCGAATTGGATCGCCACCGGGACCCGGGAGAATGTACTCGCCCTCAAGGGCTTGCAACAGTGCCCCCAGTTCATTGTCAGCGACAATCTGCTGCAAACAGAATTCGAGATATTCCATGAGGGGCTTGAGGGCAGCGGCATCCACTTGGGTATAGCCTGCACCATGGAGAGATTCAATCCACGGCTCTTTGCGCCCCATGTTAAAGAAATTCAGCTTCGAGACCCGCGACACACGACCGTCGGCATCAGCTTGGGCTTGGACGAGGGCACTGACGGCGGCGCGGGTGGCTTCGTTAATCTGGCGTAGCAATTCGACATCCGCCAGTACGCCGCGATCGCTCTGCTGATAAATGTCGTCAATGTCCCGGCCTAAGCTTTCGGCAATCAGGCGCGGCAGACTCTTAATACCGTCCTCAGCGCGATCCAAGCTGGCAATATTCACCAAGGTGGCCACTGCTTCTTCCGTTGTTGGTGGTTTACCAATCACGTGCAGACCACAGGGCAGGAGGCGGCTTTCAATCTCCATCAGCTTGATGTAGACCTTGCCCACGAGGGTATCGCGCTCCTCGGCACTGAGATCCGCGGCGTCCTTGTCGGGGAGAGCGACATCTTGATCGAGATTGACCATACGGCACTTGTCCATGATCGTGTTGACAATCTGGACACCCCGACCGCTATCTTTGAGGCTTTGGTAGGAACCAATGAGATCGCTGAGTTCCCGTAGCCCTTTGTAAAGGCCGGCATTTTCCGCCGGCGGTGTGAGGTAGCTAATTGTGTTGGCGTAGCTGCGGCGCTTGGCAATAGTGGCCTCGGAGGGGTTGTTGGCGGCGTAGTAGTAAAGGTTGGGAATACAACCAATGAGATTATCGGGGTAACAATCGCCGGACATCCCCATCTGTTTGCCGGGCATAAACTCCAAGGAGCCATGGGTGCCAAAGTGAAGGACCGCGTCCGCCTGCCAAATATGGTTGAGGAAGGTGTAGTAGGCAGCAAAACCATGGTGGGGACTGGCGGAGCGAGAAAAGAGTAGCCGCATCGGATCCCCCTCGTAGCCAAAGGTGGGCTGCACGCCGATAAAGACGTTGCCGTAGATTTTGCCGTAGATAAGCAGGTTTTGGCCGTCGCTGTTGAGGTGTCCCGGGGGTTTGCCCCAGTTTTCTTCAAGGCGCTTGGCATAGGGGGTGAGGCGCTCGTATTCGGGCACGCTCATGCGGTAGGCAATGTTGAGTTCAGGACTGCCCACTTGGGCGCGGGCGTCGTGGAGAATTTCCTGCATCAGAGCTTCAGGACTCTCCGGCATGTCCTGCACATCATAGCCATTGTTTTTCAGGGCTTCCATGACTTTGTAGATGGAGCCAAAGACATCCAAGTAGGCAGCTGTACCAATGTTGCCCTTGTCGGGTGGGAAGCTAAAGATGGTGATGGCAACTTTCTTTTCTACCTTGGGTTTGCGGCGCAGATTGGCCCACTTCAAGGCTCGCTGCACAATCATTTCGACGCGATCTTGGAGGGCGATCGCCTTACCAGTCATGCCATCGCGACCCGAAAGAATAATTGGCTCAATGGCGCCATCCAGTTCCGGTAGGGCAATTTGCAGTGCCACTTGAATCGGGTGCAACCCCAGATCACTCTCCTCCCATTCTTCGGTGGTTTGAAACACCAAGGGCAGTGCCACCATGTAGGGACGGTTGAGCTTTTTCAGTGCCGCCACGGCTTTGGGATGATCCTGCTTGGCGGGGCCGCCCACAAGGGCAAAGCCTGTTAGGGAAACCACCACATCCACAAGGGGTTTATCGGTGTGCAGGGGATCGTAGAAAAATTTTTCCAGGGGCGTTGAGAAGTCCAGACCGCCGGAGAAGACGGGAATTACTCGCGCCCCTTGGGATTCAAACTCTTGCACAATGGCGACATAGTGGGCATCGTCACCTGTGACAAGGTGGGTGCGCTGCAACAGCAGGCCAATGGTCGGCACCAGAGGATCTTTGAGATCGGCGCCAATATCGCGACGACTGTTGAACCAGTTGAGGTACTCTTTGAGATCCTCAAACATTTGAGGGGCTAGGGGATGCCAAATGCCCGTGTCGGGGTAGGTGACGGGTTCTTGGTACTTGAGATTGCTGCTGTATTGCCCCTTGAAGACATAGCGATCGGCCAGCATCAGGAGAAAGTTTTCTAGGTTCTCCGGCGAGCCCCCCAGCCAGTACTGGAAGCTGAGCATGAAGTTGCGGGCATCCTGTGCCTTGTCAATGGGGAGGTACTTCAGGACTTGGGGCAGGGTTCGCAGGAGTTTGAGCATGGCATCTTGGAAGCCGGCCCCTGACTTCTCCTTGCGCTTTTTCATGAAATTGGCAATCACGCTCTTAGATTGGCCAATCTGAGCTAAGGAAAAGCTGCCCATTTTGTTGAGGCGCATCACCTGCGGCAGTGAGGGGAAGACAACCGCTACATCGAGGCGATCGCGATAGGGCTGAACGGCCTCGACCACCTTATCCGCCAAGTCCTCAATAAAAATGAGGGAGGCAATAAACACATTCGCCCGTGCCACATCTTCACAGAAGGCGGCATAGTTTTCAGGATTGCGCAGTTCCTCAAGGAGATAGCCACTGATTTCAATGGCCACCTGTGGATGGGTATCGTTAATGCTGCGAACCGCTGCCGACAGCGCGCTCTGGTATTGGGCTTCAAGTACCACATACACCACTCGCAACAGCGATCGCCCATTTAACGCCGCTGGCGCGATATGCCGAATTGTGGACTTGACGTGGGTGAACATGCGTTCAAACTCCTTGTAACGATCGAGACCAAACCCCAAGTGGGGGATATACGCCCTTTTGCTAAAACCATGGAGCACATCGAGGAGGTACTATCCCCCACGGGCCTTCACAGTGCTGCGGGTTTTCCATCCTTGCAAGAAGGGCTGTACCTCTTGTGGTTGTAGCAGAAAATCAAGCTGTAGAGCGACTTTGCGTCCCTGCGGTAACAAATTGCAAAGTTTTGCTACCTAAGTATTAAAACTTATTACAGGACTTGACTGAGGGGAAGTCAGTGGTACTAGACAACCGTTTTCCAATCGCCACCTGCGATCGCTCATCTCCTGCAGTTCGGTGGCCTCATGGGTCACCACAAGAAGACTCCAGTGTTCCTTGAGGCGGCCCAGTAGCTGTACCAATTGGCGGCGCATGGACCAATCCAGACCCGCTGTGGGTTCATCGAGCAAGAGCAGGTAGGGTTGACGCACCAGTTGCACAGCGAGAGCAAGGCGACGCTGCTGCCCACCACTGAGGGATTCAGGGCGGGTGTGCAAAGGCAGGTGATCGAGGCCAACATCGGCAAGAGCACGGTAAAAATTTTCGTAGGGAATTTCTGGGTGGCCAAAGCGCAACTCTTCAAGAATGGTGCTGCCGCAGAAGTAGCGATCTGGGAACTGAAAGACCAATCCGGCCAACTGTTGTAAATGATCCGGTGTGAGAACCTGATCCTGCCATCGAATGATTCCCCGACTAGGGGTGGCCAAGCCCGCTAAAATTTCCAGTAGGGTGGTCTTGCCGCATCCACTGGGTCCGATAATCAATCCCAGTTCAGCCATACCCAAGTCTAAATTAATGTCCCGCAAAATGGGTTGAGGGGTGGCGGCGGGATGGTAGCTGAGATGGCGAACCGAAAACAAGATGCAGACTCCGGAGGTAACGACTGTGCAAAGACGTCAATGGCGCCTATGGCAATACTTTGCTCTCTATCTTAGTGGAGCGATCGCTCCCTGGGTACTGAGTACGGCTGCCCTTGCTGGAGATCCTTTCCGGAAAGGCCCCCAGGCGCGACCCATTTCGGATGCAACGGAAGCCGTCTTTGTTGCCCTCTTTCGCGATGGTGACTATGTCAAAGGTAAGGAGTTACTGCCCGCTGCCCTAGAGCGCGATCGCCAAGAACCCCTAACGCTGACGTTGGCTGCCGCCATTGCCTATCTCAATGAAGACTGGGCAGAGTACAAACGCTATGCTGAGGCAACCCTCCGCGCTGCCCAAGCCCTCACGCGCCGCGATCCCCTGCGGGGTAACCTTTACCAAGCAGTCGGTCACTTCTTGATGGCTGGCTATGAAATCTCCGATGCGGGATCCGGTCCTGTAATGGGTACGCCAGCCGCTCTGTTGCGGGTACAGCGGGTTCTCGATCATGTGGGCCGCGCCGAAGCTGTCAATCCTCGCGATCCGGAATTGAATCTTATCCGTGGCTTTATGGAGTGGGGCATTGCTAGTAATGTCAGCTTTGTCAGCATGGATCGGGCGATTCAAACCCTGCAAACCTACGCTGCTCCTGATTACCTGAGATATCGGGGGTTAGCCTTGGCCTATCGCGATCGCAAGCAATGGCCCCAAGCCTTAAACGCCGTTGATCAAGCCTTGGCACTTGCGCCCAACAATCCAGAACTGTTTTATCTGAAAGCCCAAATTTTAGCCGCTAGTGGCAAGCGATCGCAGGCGCAGCAATACTTCCAGCAGGCCCTTGCCAAACAAAACCAATTGCCACGAGGCATTCGCGAGGAGATTCAGCAGTTTAGCCGCCGTATCCTACCTCAGGGCTAGGGTACTCGCTCCGACAAAGGAACTCCTTGGGTTTCCAATACGGAATCCAATACTGACGTCAGGGGTGCCATCCTTGGGAAAAAGGCTGTACCGCTAGTGTGCGACGATAAGGATAAGCAGCCAAAAATCTGGAGAACTTCCCTCGCCCAATGATTGATGAACTACTGGAACTCTCGCCCAACTGGGGACTAGATACCCTGTTGTTACTTGTGGTGTTGTTGGCATTGGAAGCAGTTCTCTCAGCGGACAATGCGATCGCCCTAGCAGCTTTGGTGCGCGGCATCGAAGATTTAGATCAACAGCGGCGGGCACTCAATCTGGGACTCGCCATTTCCTATGTTTTTCGGATTGGGCTTATCCTCACAGCCACTTGGGTCCTGCAGTTCTGGCAGTTTGAGTTGGCGGGGGCCCTTTATCTGCTGTGGTTATCGGCAAAGTACTTTTTCTTTACGACTGAGCCAGAGCATGAACACGAGCGGGTGATTCGTTCTTTTTGGCAGGCAGTCCCCCTGCTGGCCTTAGCGGATTTGGCCTTTTCCCTCGATAGCGTGACCACAGCGATCGCCCTGTCGGATGAGCGTTGGCTGGTATTACTCGGCGGCACGATTGGGGTGATTATGCTGCGCTTTATGGCGGAGCTATTTATTCGTTGGCTCAAAGAATTTTCTCGGCTTGAGGATGCGGGCTATTTCACAGTGACGCTAGTGGGCCTGCGGCTGCTGATTCGTGTCATCAATCCGCAACTCGTCCCCTCTGACTGGGTGATGATTAGCCTGATTGCCCTTTGCTTTACGTGGGGCTTTTCCAAGCGGGAGGTGGAGGAGCCAGACACTCCCCCAACCCTCTCCAAATCAACCCATGAGCCTACATCTCATACACCCAAGAGGTAAGGGCCGGCTCCCAAGGCACGAGTTCCTGGGTTTGGAACCAGAGATTGATTTCCCGCTCCGCATTTTCGGGACTGTCGGAGCCGTGAATCACATTCCGTCCCACATCTACGGCAAAATCGCCCCGCAGCGTTCCTGGTTCAGCATTGAGAGGGTTGGTGGCACCAATGAGTTTGCGGGCACTGGCAATCACCCCCCGTCCTTCCCAGACCATGGCCACCACTGGCCCAGAGGTAATGAAATTCACGAGCCCCGGAAAGAAGGGCTTGTCTTTGTGTTCGCCGTAGTGCTGCTCCGCAAGTTCGCGGCTGACGCGCATGAGTTTGAGGCCGACCAGGGTGTAGCCTTTTTGTTCAAATCGTTGGATAATCGTCCCCACTAGCCCACGTTGCACACCATCGGGCTTAATGGCTAGAAATGTCCGTTCCACGCAGTATGTCCTCTGCTCGATCTACAGGATTGATCTTACGGTTTTCGGGGGTCGGATGCCGCTACCACTGTACCAAGTTGATGCTTTTACTCAAGAACCCTTTCAGGGTAACCCAGCGGCGGTTTGTGTCCTAGAAGCATTTCCTGGGGATGAGACCTTAAGGGCGATCGCCCGTGAAATGAACCTTTCAGAAACGGCTTTTGTCGTACCGCTGGCCAGTGGCTTTCACCTGCGCTGGTTTACCCCTGTGGCGGAAGTGGCTCTGTGTGGTCATGCCACCCTCGCAACGGCCCACGTCCTCTGGCAACACCAGGGGGTGGTGGAGGACCTAGAATTTCATACCCACAGTGGTCTCCTGCGTGCCCAGCGCCTTGGGGATTGGATCGCCCTTGATTTTCCGCAGCAGCCCGTAACCCCCCTTGAGGATCAGCAGGTGCAAGCTTCAATCATTACAGCACTGGGAACAACGCCCCTGTTTATGGGACAAGCAGGGAGTGATCTGCTGGTGGAGCTGGCCGCTGCCGATGCCGTAGCCCAGTTGAAACCCGATTTTGACCAGATTGCCCGCCTGCCCTGCCGGGGACTGATTGTAACTGCCCGTGGCGAGAAATATGGATATGACATTATTTCTCGCTTTTTTGCCCCCCAATTGGGCATCCCAGAGGATGCCGTCACGGGCTCTGCCCACTGTAGTCTTTATCCCTACTGGCAAGCCAAGCTCGGTCAACGGGAACTGGTGGCCTATCAAGCTTCAGCACGGGGCGGCGTGATTAAAATGCAACCCCAAGGGGGCGATCGCCTGCTGCTATTGGGTCAGGCGGTTACCATCTTCGCCGGGGAACTCCTGCTTTAGAATTCGATCCCCGGCTGTGCCCTGACCCCCTGCTCACGAAAGGGATGCTTGACAAGGGTCATTTCTGTCACCAAATCCGCGGTCTCAATCAGGGCCTGGGGAGCACCGCGCCCGGTGAGAATCACATGGGTCATTTCTGGCTTGCGGGCAAGCCCCTCGAGCACCTCTGCCACATTTAAGTAGTCTAGCTTGAGGGCAACGTTAATTTCATCCAGCAGCACCAGGCGGTACGCGGGGTTTGTGATGTAGCTGAGGGCCAGCTCCCAAGCGGCTTGGGCACAGGCAATATCCCGCTGCCGGTCTTGGGTTTCCCACGTAAAGCCCTCCCCCATTGCATGGAAGGCCAATTGGTCTGACCAATGGCTAAGGACGGTTTTTTCCGCTGGCTCCCACGCCCCCTTAATGAACTGAATAATTGCCACTCGGTAGCCATGCCCTAGGGAACGCAGCACCATACCAAGGGCCGCTGTGGTTTTGCCCTTACCGTTGCCTGTATGGACAATAATGAGACCTTTTTCACGGGTGCGCTCCGCGAGGCGTTGGGCCTGCACGGCTTTGCGCTGCTGCATTTTTTGGCGGTGCTGTTCGTCAGTGAGCATGGGCTAGCTGGCAAGGTACTCGTGAATATCGCCCCGGCGTTTGCGGAGTTTGCTGAGGGCTTCCCGCTCAATTTGCCGTACCCGCTCACGACTAATGTTGAGCAGTTCTCCCACTTTGGCAAGGGTGAGGGGTTGACCATTCTCTAGACCAAAGCGTAGGGAGAGGACGTGGCGTTGCTGTGGGGTCAGATCCGCCATCAACCGTTCGAGGTCACTGCGCAATGAGGATTGAGTTGCAAACTCCTCGGGTGAAATGGAGGAATCCTCCAACAATTCCCCCAACTCTGTATCCTGATTATCGCCGACACGGACATCAAGGGAGAGGGGCTGCCGTGCCCGTTCGAGGTATTCCCGCACTTGGGCGGGGGTTAACTCCAGTTCTGCGGCCAGTTCGTTAATCGTGGCAGCGCGACCCAGGCGTTGGGACAGTTGTCGCTGGGCTTTTTTAATTTTGTTCAGCTTTTCGGTGATGTGGATAGGGAGGCGAATCGTCCGCCCCTTTTCAGCGATCGCCCGTGTGATGGCCTGGCGAATCCACCAGTAGGCATAGGTAGAGAAGCGATACCCCTTAGTGGGGTCAAATTTTTCTACCCCTCGCTGCATCCCGATGGTTCCCTCTTGAATGAGATCGAGCAAATCCACATTGCGCTTGATGTACTTTTTGGCCACCGAAACCACTAGCCGTAGGTTGGCTTCCACCATTTTCCGTTTGGCGCGCTCGCCATTCTCGATAATTGTCTCCAACTCTGCTTCACTGATGTTGGCGGCGGCAGCCCATTCAGCACGGGTGGGTTCACGGTTGAGTTCTGCCGCCAGCTTTTCGCGAATCTCGTTCATGGCGGCGAGCTGCTGCACTTGTTTTCCGTAGATCACTTCCTGTTCATGGGTGAGCAATGGCACACGGCCAATCTCCCGTAGGTAAGTGCGCACTAAATCTTTTGAGGTATCCATAGTCCCTATCGCTCGTTCTCAAGGTTGACAGCAGTGATTCGTCCAAAGCCTAGGAATATCGTTTTCTCTATAGGATGGGCGATCGCCCCTGCTAAAGATCGCGGCCAAGCCAACGGTGCTTTAACAGCTTTTGCAAAGCTAGATTACATATATTAAGAATCTTAACATTTCTAAATCTGTTCGGCAGAATACTAACACTGACCTTTAGCGGTTCTTAATCTTTCTTTTATATTTTCCTTATTGACAAAGCTCTATGAACTTTGAAAATAGAGACGAATTCAATAAATCCTCTATGCATGCCTCCGCCCCCCCGCCCTACTGAAGAGTTATCCATTCCTGCAGCTAGGGGTATGCAGTCGCCTTTTAGGAGTTGGACGTGCTGTCTTGGAGAAGGGATTTAATTTGGGCTAACAATTGGCCAGGTTTCCCCTCCTCAAAAAGGGCATTCACCAGGGCCAACCCACTGGTGAACAGGAGCAGTTTATTAAAATCAGCGGTGCTGCCGCCATTGGCAAAGCATAAATTTTGGCATTGCCAATCACCCCCGGTTGGGGGCAAGGGCTTGGCGAACCTAAAGCATTATAGGCCGGCGCGGTAATTTCGGTGTGGGGAGCGATGGCTCGCTGTTTTTAAGGGTTTCTAAGGGTTTTTAATTTGCAGCAGCCACTTCGGTGGTTGAGGCCACGGCGGCATCTTTACGTTTTTTCTTCTCTGTCACTGTTACAGGTCGCATTTCAATATGGTTGAGCAGGGTCGTGACAAAGGCAAAAAGCAAAAAGGGCAAGGTTAAGACCAAAATTAGCCCCCCGACCAGAAACGCCTGCACTGGATTGTTGTAGAGGGTGAGGGAGGCGGCCAAACCAATAAAGATCACAATTAGCCAAACAATGACTTGGCCATAAATATCCCCGAAGGTGAGGGTGCAGACGAAACGGTATTTTTGTAAACTGTTTTGTAGTTCATTGGCCATAGGGGCTATCCTCGCGGCGTATGCTCAACAGTTCCAGTTAAAAAACAAGCTTTTGACTAAGGCGGGGTGAAAGTGGGAGCTGTGTTACAGGGTTTGCAAGTATAGAAAAACGAAAGTACTTGAATTTTAGAGAACCTGCCCGCAAGATTAAAGCTTTTGCAACAAATGTACAAACTTTGGTCAAAAAAAGCAGGCCCGGGCACTAAACAGAGCCTTTCTACAATGGGGATACCCTAAAAAATCTCTCTGATCTGAATCCTGGTTTTCGCAAGCTTGAGTGGCTTCTCGCCGTGGGAAAAGGGCTGTAATATGACAGATTGTACCAAAACTCCATCCATTGCCCCCGAAGCACTTTATGGGTAAGTTTTACCGTTTAACCACCACGGCGGGTTTACAGACTGCCCTTGGCACATTCTCTCCGGCAACCACGGTTGGTTTTGTGCCGACAATGGGGGCACTCCATGGGGGGCATGCTGCCTTGATTCAGCGGGCACGGCAAGAGTGTGATGTGGTTGTTGTCAGTATTTTTGTCAATCCACTGCAGTTTGGTCCCCAAGAGGATCTGGAGCGCTATCCCCGTGCCCTTGAGGCCGATACTGCCCTCTGTCAGCAGTTAGGGGTGGATCTGCTCTTTGTGCCCAGTGTGGCTGAGCTTTACCCAACGGGGATGAAGCACTTGACCGTGGTGGAGCCGCCAAGGGAGTTAACGGAACACCTCTGTGGGCGATCGCGCCCCGGCCATTTTCGCGGGGTAGCAACAATTGTGCTGAAGCTGTTGCATCTAGTCCAGCCCGATCGCGCCTACTTTGGGCAAAAGGATGCCCAGCAGTTAGCGATTATTCGCCGCTGTGTAGCGGACTTGAATCTGGAGGTGGAGATCATTGGCTGCCCGATTGTCCGCGATGCCGACGGCCTTGCCCTGAGTTCCCGCAATCAATACCTGAATGCTGAGGAGCGCGCCACTGCCCTTGCCTTAAGCCAAAGCCTAGAGGTGGCTCAGGCTGCATTCCGTCAGGGCTGCTTGGAAGCGAGTCTGCTTCTAGCCCAAGTGCAAGATCATCTGCGCCAGTTTCCCCAGTTGCGCCTCGACTATGCCGAATTGGTGCATCCCCAGACCCTTGTGCCCTTGGAACGCATTGAGACCGTGGGTCTGTTGGCGATCGCTGGCTGGGTGGGGCAAACGCGCCTCATTGACAATTGTCTACTGGATCGCCGCCTGCCGATTCTGGCGGTGGATGGTCCTGCCGGTGCTGGGAAGTCAACCGTGACGCGACTGGCTGCCCAAGCCCTAGGGTTGCAGTATCTTGACACCGGTGCCATGTATCGGGCGGTAACTTGGTGGTGCTTGGAAAATAATATAGATTTCCACGATGAGCCAGCGATCGTAGAGGCGATCGCCCATTGTCAGTTGCATCTTGAGAGCCGTGATCCCCATCAACCAACGCGAGTGTGGATCAACAATCGCGAGGTCAGCCAAGCGATTCGCTCCCTAGAGGTGACGCAGCGGGTATCCCAGATTGCCGCCCTGCGCGGTGTGCGGCGGCTAATGGTACAACAACAGCGGGCGATCGGAGCCAATGGGGGAATCGCTGCTGAAGGTCGTGATATTGGCACCCATGTCTTTCCAGAGGCGGGCTTGAAAATTTTCCTAACGGCCTCCCCCCAAGAGCGTGCCCAGCGCCGCTGGCAGGAATTACAACAGCAGGGACAATGCGACCTCTCCTATGAAGAATTGCTTGCTCAGATGACCGCTCGCGACACAGCGGATCAGCAACGCACCTACGCCCCCTTTCGTAAAGCGGCCGATGCGATAGAAGTTTGCACTGACAACTTGGGGATCGATGAGGTAGTGAGTAAAATTGTCCACCTCTACCGCAGCCGCTTTCCTCAACCTTGAAGAGCAAGAGAGATTTCCCGTAGAGTAAAAGGGATAGTCTGCTTCGGGATGAACTCTATGGATCGCAATCCCCTCGAAATCGTCCAGCAACTCTACTACACCGGTATTGGAGCTGCGGCTGCCGCCATTGAATCGCTACAGGATGAAGCCAAGCGCCAAGAATACCTGACGCAGCTGCGAGTGGATGCCCGGCACCTGGCCACGGTCTGCGCTGAGAAAGGCCGACTCACTGAAGCCCAGGCCCGGGAACTAATTCAAGCCTTTATTGCTCAGCAGCGGCAATCCCCTTCAACCCCTGAGCCTGCTGCTCGCGAAAGTGCCGACTTGGCCGCAGATATTCAGACGCTTTTGGAAACCCTGCGAGCCCTTCGCCAAGACCTACAGCAGGACTTAGACGCACCCACGTCCTAGGATTTGCGCATTAGGGGAAGGAGGTGCCCTCAATGATTGTTCTTTAATCGTTTTAATCGTTGTCCCAGCACTCACGACCAATGAGGTCGCCAATGCGATCGCGCAGCATAAAATCACAGCGCTCTAACTCTGCCTCAATGAGGGGCCACTCCCGAACGGGCACAAACTGGCAGAGGGTGTAAATGGGCTGCTGCCGACTGACCACACCTTTGGCCACCAATCGTCGTGCTTCATCTTTGACGAGTTCAATGGAGTATTGAAGGGATTGAACCATAACATCCTCGTTTGGCTGAAGAGACCCTAGGAGTCAGAATTGGCAAATTGTAATATCCAATACTGAACTATTTTAATTTTTGCCCTAAGGAGCTACCTGCCATAATAACAAATGTTTCCTAAGTCAGGGGGTTCTGACGAAAAAAATCCTACGACTGGTGGAAGTAAGCCGTACCCAAGTTGCCTTGAGGGCTGAAGACCAATCCCTACCAATCCCCTAGCTAAGGGCATGCTTTATCCTAGAAGTGCATCCTAAACAAAATCTTAAAGACTGCCCCATGGCTTTCCATCTTCCGCAAGTGAGCTGCCAACTGCGTCCAGAGGTCGCTGCCCTACAACCTGAACTTGTGCAGTGGCGACGCTATTTGCACCAACGACCGGAATTGGGCTTTCAGGAACACCTGACGGCGGCCTTTGTCAGTGAAAAACTGCGGCAATGGGGGATTCAGCATCGCACTGGCATCGCCGAAACGGGCATTGTGGCGGTTCTTCCGGGATCTCGACCGGGGCCTGTGCTGGCAATTCGCGCTGATATGGATGCCCTGCCCATCCAGGAGGAAAACGATAAGCCCTATCGCTCTCTCCATGAGGGGAAAATGCACGCCTGCGGGCACGATGGTCATACGGCGATCGCCCTCGGCACTGCGAAATATCTGGCGACTCACCGCGATTTTGCTGGTACGGTCAAAATCATCTTTCAGCCGGCCGAAGAAGGTCCCGGTGGTGCCAAACCAATGATTGAAGCGGGGGTTCTCGATACGCCAAAAGTGGATGGCATTATTGGCCTGCACCTCTGGAATTTTCTGCCCGTTGGCACGGTGGGCGTGCGTAGTGGCCCGTTGATGGCGGCAGCGGAATTCTTTGAGTGTGAAGTGCACGGCAAGGGAGGACACGCGGCTTTACCCCAGTTTACGGTGGATACTGTGCTCGTTGTTGCTCAAATCATTACAGCGTTGCACACCATCGTCTCGCGCAATGTGGATCCCCTCGAGACTGCGGTGATCTCCGTGGGGGCAGTGCACGCGGGCACCGCAAAGAACGTGATTGCCGATACTGCAACGTTTCGGGGAACAGTTCGATACTTTAAGCCAGAGTTGGGGGACTGGCTACCCCAGCGCATTGAACAGGTGATTGCTGGTATCTGCCAGAGTCATGGTGCCACCTATCGCTTTCACTACGAGCGGATGTATCCCCCCACGGTCAACGATGCCAAAATGGCGAAATTAGTGCGCTCTGTTGCGGAATCGGTCGTCGAGGTGCCAGCTGGAGTCACGTCCCATTGTCAGACGATGGCCGCGGAGGATATGTCATTTTTTCTGAAAGCTGTTCCAGGCTGCTACTTCTTTTTGGGGTCAGCCAATGGCACACTGGGGTTAGATTTTCCCCACCACCATCCCCGCTTTGACTTTGACGAAACCGTTTTAAGTATTGGGGTTGAGCTGTTTGTCCGCTGTGTGGAGAAATACTGTGGTCTAGTGGAGACATAAATTTCCTATGTCCCTTACAGTACTCATTGCCGACGATGATCCCGGCATCCGCTTGTCGGTGAGTCGCTTTTTGGAATCCGAAGGGTACTGTTGCCTGACGGCGGGAGATGGGGCCCAAGCTTTGGAAATGATCCATCGCTATCAACCTCACCTGCTGATTACGGATATTGCCATGCCCAATATGAATGGCTATGAGTTAGTGCGGCAGGTCCGCCAGCATCCCTCGTTACGCTTACTGCCAGTGGTGTACCTAACGGCGCGCACGGAATTGGAGGAGCGAATTCGTGCCTATCGTACCGGCGGCGATGTCTATCTTGCCAAGCCCTTTGACCTCAATGAGTTAGCAGCGGTGGTGCGCAACCTACTCGATCGGGCACAACTGGTACAAATGGAGTGGCAGCAGCGACAGCAGCCTTTCTCTGTCTCGAAAAGCCAACGCGTTAGGGTTGATCTGACGCAGCGGGAAAAGGACGTTTTGGCTTTGTTGGTGGCGGGACTCTCCAATGCCCAGATTGGCGATCGCCTGCACTTGAGCGCGCGAACGATTGAAAAGCACGTCAGTAGCCTTTTTCAAAAAACAGCAGTTCACAATCGGGCTGAGCTGGTGCGACTGGCAATTGAACAGGGCTTGGTGGAGCGACAAACCAGTTCCCAACCTTGAGCTATAGCGGTTAGTTTGACATCCTCGCCGGCGATTCCTACTGCGCTCCGCAGGGATTGCACCTTGTCTAGTCGCTTTAAGGGATTCCTGCTTCCGACCGCTAGTGGGGTTGAATCCACAGGCCCTCCGGGGGTGTCTTGGATATTCCTGTTAGCATTGGATTTTCGTGCTAAGAACAATTAAGAACAATATTGTAGTCCAACTATTCTATGCTGTAACTAAGGCTGTAACTAAGAACGGAGACACCAATCCTGCTATCCTTGTGCGCCCTAGACGGCGGAGTTTGTTACGCCTTTGGTCAAAGCAGGATGTTCAGGAACTGAGAGCCCATGCAACAGATGCCCCCTGCCCCTGGTCAAGAGTCGGTCTGGGACTACCCCCGTCCGCCCCGTCTTGAACCCACGGCAAAACACCTGCGGGTGGTCTTTAATGGTGTGGTGATTGCTGACACCCAGCGGGGACAGCGGGTACTTGAAACCAGTCATCCGCCGGTGTATTACTTTCCGCCAGAGGATGTACAGTTGCAGTATCTGGTGCCCTCGGCACGGCAAACTTTTTGTGAATGGAAAGGACAAGGCGCCTACTACCACGTCAAGGTGGGCGATCGCCAAGCTGAGAATGCAGCGTGGTACTATCCCAAACCCACCCCTGCCTTTGCGCCAATCCGCAACTACATTGCCTTCTATGCTGCTTTGATGGATGAATGCACCGTGGATGGCGTGGTGGTGATTCCGCAACCGGGGGGCTTCTATGGCGGCTGGATTACGCCAGACATTGTTGGCCCATTCAAGGGGGCACCGGGAACGTGGGGCTGGTAAGGGCTGCTCAGTGTTTCTCAAGTCCCTCCATCTGCGCCACTTCCGCAACTACAGCGAGCAATCCGTGGTGTTTGCTGCTCCGAAAACTATCGTCGTCGGCGACAATGCCCAGGGCAAGTCCAATTTGCTGGAGGCTGTGGAGTGGCTGGCCACATTGCAATCCCATCGCACCCATCGCGATCGCGACCTGATTCAGCAGGGACAAGAGAGTGCCCAAATTGAAGCCACCCTTGAGCGCCAAGGGGTTCCCCTTGATCTGGCGGTGAGTTTGCGCCCCCCCTCAGGCCGTGTCCTACGGGTCAATGGCTGTACGGTCAAGCGCACTGCGGAATTTCTCGGTCAACTCAATGCGGTGGAATTTTCCTGCTTGGATTTGGAACTGGTGCGGGGCACACCAGCGATTCGCCGCAACTGGTTGGATCGGATTTTGGTGCAATTGGAACCCCTCTACAGTCAACTCCTGCAAACCTACCAAAAAGCCCTGCGCCAACGCAATGCACTCCTCAAACAGGCAGGCAGCCAAGGATGGGATGAAGCCCTCTGGCAAGCCTGGAATCAGCAATTGGTTATCAATGGCACCCGCATCATCCGCCGCCGACAGCGCCTCGTTGAACGCTTGGCTCCCTTGGCACAGCATTGGCAGCGAGTCTTGAGTGGCGATCGCGAGACCCTGACCTTGAGTTATGAGAGCCATGTGCCCCTTGGGGATGGCACCTCTGAGGCCATTGTGGCAGCCTTTAGTGAGGCCTTGGCGACTCGCCGCGCCATTGAACTGCTCCAAAAAACTAGCCTGGTGGGACCGCACCGTGATGATGTTGGCTTTTGGCTTAATGCTCAAAGTGCCCGTCAATTTGCTTCCCAAGGGCAGCAGCGCACGCTCGTATTGGCGTTGAAACTAGCGGAACTGGCTCTTGTGGAAAGTGTAGTTGGCGACACGCCCCTTTTGTTGTTGGACGATGTCCTCGCCGAACTGGATTTGCAGCGACAGGGAATTTTGCTGGAGGTGATGGGCGATCGCTACCAAACCCTGATTACCGCCACCCACCTTGCCCCCTTTGCCGTCCCTTGGCGCAAGCAGGCGCAAATTCTTAAGGTAACGGCGGGGACGATCGCAAGCGTGCCTGACACTGCTGCTCAAACCACCGACTAATCTGGGGAATAGTTAGCTCGGCAATAGGCACCCCCTCCCTTTTAGCCACTTGCCGTAGTTGCTTGAGAGCGCTGATGAGAATTTGGCCATACCACGTTATAAATCCCCCCTGGCGTGCTTCCTCCGCTTGCAACTGGGGATCGGCAGCAACCAGTTCATAGACTTGGGCTGCGGTCAGGTCTTCGAGGGGCTTCCCCTCAATCTTGGTACGTAGGTAACGCTGGGCATACACCGCCACTCGAATCGCAAAGCGATCTGCCGCTGGCAAAAGCAGTTGATCAATCTCTTGGCACTCACTGACGGTGAGCAGATCCTCAGGGGTCATCAATAGCCTTGCTTAGACCAGTCCAGCAGGTGTCGGTACTGCTGTGCGTTCTTGGATATTAATCACGTTGGGAGTAAAGAGAAAGACACCGTCCCCAAGGCGCGATTGATGGCCATTGATGGCATAGGTGCTACCCGCGGCGAAATCGGAAATGCGCTGTGCCTCAGCCACATCAAGGTGCTCCAGGTTGAGAATCACTGCCTTGTCCGCCCGCAGCGCTTGCACAATCAAGGTGGTATCACTGAGGGACTGCGGCTTGATCACCACTACTTCATAACCGCTACTCAAGGAATGACTAAAGGCAGTTAGTTCACTCATGACACCCCCCTTGGGAACATAGCAACCGTACCTATGGATTTAATAATCCCATTAGACTTCCATTTTGTTATACCAACTACATCAAAGTCTATGCATATTTCAGCTTTGAGATCTGGCTACCAATCAATTCTTGAGCTATGGGTGGCTGTTTTCCTTATCCGTTGAAGCCCCCACTAGGGATAGTCAGGCAATCGGTTGACCCCTAAAATGGGCGCTACTGGGATTGGAGGCTATGTCTAGTAATATGGTCAAACGTAGTCAAGCAAAGCGATATGCTTCCCTGGGGGCGATCGCCCTTCTGACCACATACCTCGTGGTAGCGAGTCCTAATCCCGCCTTGGCCATGCACATCAGTGAGGGCTTTTTGCCCCTAGGTTGGGCTGTGGGTTGGTGGCTGGCCTTTCTCCCCTTCTTGGCATGGGGACTGTGGTCATTGCAACAGCAGATCAAACAACACCCCGAATCCACCCTACTGGTTGCCTTGGCAGGCGCCTATGCCTTTGTTGTCTCTTCTTTGAAGATTCCCTCGGTGACTGGCAGCTGTTCCCATCCTATCGGGATTGCCCTTGGGGCTGTTCTTTTTCGGCCTCCCTTGATGGCAGTATTGGGGACACTGGTGTTGCTCTTTCAGGCCCTCCTCATTGCCCATGGCGGATTGACGACACTGGGAGCCAATGCCTTTTCGATGGCCGTCGTAGGACCGTGGCTCGCTTGGCTTACCTACTGCGGCGCGTCTCGTTTGAGAGTGAAGCCGGCGATCGCTCTGTTTGCCGCTAGCTTTATCAGCAATGTGGGTACTTACACCTTGACCTCTTTGCAATTGGCCTTGGCCTTTCCCGACAGCGTGGGTGGCGTGGCCACTTCCTTTGCCAAATTTGGCACCCTCTTTGCCGTCACACAGATTCCCCTCGCCATCAGTGAAGGGCTGCTGACGGTCTTGGTGTGGAACTGGTTGACGACCTACTGTGTTGCAGAACTGCAGGCCTTAAGACTCTTGCCTGAGGAAGAGTTGCCCTAAAGGACTCTACCGGCTACCGGAGGATAGTCATTTCTGGGATATTTGATCTGAAAAACTGGTAAAAACTGGCACTCGAGGCTGTGCAGCAGAAAGATGGTGGAGGTTTTTGATGAATAAAAAAATAGCGGCCCTCCTACTAGGAGCAGGAACCATTGTCCTGGGCATCTTTCCTTTACTTTTCGTTAAGGGGAATTTTGAAGGTGCCGATGCCCAAGCGCTGGACTTGATTCAGGAGGTGGCGCCAGACTTTCAGCCGTGGGCAAAACCCCTTTTTGAGCCACCCAGTAGTGAAGTGGAATCGCTCCTATTTGCGGTACAAGCAGCCCTAGGGGCAGGGGCCATCGGCTTTATTGCCGGTCAGTACCACGCCCGTTCAGCAACCCCTCGACATTCTAAGGATCCTAGGGCGTGAATGCACCATCACCTCGATATCTACGCCTACACCAATGGTCTGCGGCATCTGCACCCCAAACAAAAGCTAATTTTTGCGATCGCCAGCCTGTTATTTACGTTTTTTGCTCACCCCCTTGTCCAGAGCTTGCTTTGGCTATGGCTCAGCCTTTGGATTCTTGGCTATGCCCGCATTCCGTGGCGGGTTTACTTCACCCTCCTAGCTACAGTGGCCGTGTTTTGGCTAGTGAGTTTACCAGGGTTAGTGGTGCAAATCATCCCGACGGAGACTTTAAGGGCTTCGGGCCAAGTGGTTCTTAGTGACATCTCCCTAATGGGCTGGTCGCTTTTTATCAGTGCCGAGAAATTGCACCAAGGCTTAACGGTAGGACTGCGGACAATTGTTGCCAGCACCTGTTTACTATTGATTTTATTGACGACTCCCTTCCCAGCACTGTTGGCAGTGGCTGAGCGCTGGGGCGTTCCCGCTTTCGTCCTCGATGTCTTGATGCTGATGTACCGCTATATCTTCACCCTCCTCGAAACTGCCTTCACGCTTCAGTTGGCGCAGCGGGCGCGGGGAGGCTATCAACGGCGATCGCGCTGGCTATTCAGCGTCAGTCTCTTAGCAGCTCAGCTTCTGCAACAATCGCTGCATCGCTATCAAGCCATTCAGCTTGCTTTGGTCAGTCGGGGCTTTCAGGGGCCGTTTCGAGTGTTGCGCCCCTGCACCTATACCTATTCCCAGCGGTATGGCCTCGAAGTCCTCATTGGTGGCAGTGCCCTGCTCCTGCTAAACACCGTGATGGTCTAAGATGTCTGTCCCCCTATTGGAATTTCATCAGGTTGAGTTTCGCTATCCCAATACCTCTGAACCGGTTCTGCGGGACTGCTCCTTTACCCTAGAGACAGGACGGAAAGTTGCCCTTTTGGGCCTGAATGGCTCAGGGAAATCCACCCTCTTTTATTTGGCTGCTGCCCTCTATCGGCGCGATCGCGGCGAAATTTACTGGCAAGGGCAACGCCTGGTTCACCAACCGGAGAAACTGCGGCAGTGGCGGCAACGGATTGGCTTAGCCTTTCAAGATCCGGAACAACAGTTGGTGGCAGCAACCGTAGCCGAGGACATCTCCTATGGGCTGTGCAATTTGGGTCTCAGTCCCCCAGAAGTGGAAGCTCGCCTCTATCAAATCTTGCAGGAGTTTGATTTAGTGGCTCTCGCTGACCGCCCCTTACATCATTTGAGCTTGGGGCAAAAACGACGGGTGGCACTGGCTGGGGTCATGGCCTTGGCACCAAGGCTGTTACTCCTGGATGAACCCACCACCTATCTGGATCAGCAGCAGCGGCAGCAATTGCGAGAAGTGCTAGAGAAAATTCACCAACAGGGGACAACAATTATGATTGCTACCCATGATCTGGATTTTGCCTATGGCTGGGCAGACTGGATTATGACTCTTGTCAATGGTCAGGTGGCGGTGAGCGATCGCGCCCAGCAGGTCTTTCAACAGTGGCCTGACCTTGCGCCCCACCTGGGAACCCCCACCCTCCTTGCTCTCTGGCAACAATTGCCCCCCGCGTGGCGACAACAGCGTCCCTTCCCCCGTACGGTACCAGAATTTAGCCGAGAACTCGGGGCACTCTTTCGGCATCTGCTCGACCAGAACTAAAGAACTTTGCTGACGCTCCTTAGCCTTGGAATCAAAGTGGTACCCTGGAGTATAGACAGCATCATTGGCTGTTCCAGTGCATATTCTAGTGCATAATAGTCAGCGTATTGTTTGCGGCATCAGGCAAAACCCCTATGGCCACAATTATGGTTGTTGATGACAGTCCCACCCTGCGGGCAATGATTGTTGAACTCATGAAAGAACAAGGCTACGACGTTGTTGAGGCCGAAGATGGCATCGAAGCTCAGGAAAAAATCAAAGCCCAATGCCCTGACCTGGTGATTCTAGACGTGGTGATGCCGCGCATGAATGGTTATGAACTCTGCCGCTGGATTAAGGGAGAAGCGGCTTCCCAAAAGGTGCCAGTGATTATGTGCACAACTAAAGGTGAAGAATTTGATATTCACTGGGGCAAAAAACAGGGGGTGGATGCCTACATCACTAAGCCCTTTGATCCTGCAGAACTTGTTGCCAGCGTCAAACAGCTCTTGGGATAGCCCTAAATCCAAGACGGTAACCACATCCGCCTCAGAAAGTCTTGGGGCGTCAAGGGCAGTCCTAAATATAGGGGAAGCCAGTAAAGGAAGCCCCCGACAACTCCTCCTAGGACAGCAGTACGTGCCCAGCGTGCCCAGTCTCCCCAATCGCGGCTGGCTTCCCAGACCAAAGCCAAAGCCATAAAGCTGTAGAGGGCAGCGGGGAGGTAGTGATAGAGAAAGACACAGCGGGTTACAAGTGCCCAAGGCAGGAGATTGGCGGCATAGTTCCAGAGCACAAAATGGCCTGCCGTTGTGGTCAGCCCAAGGGGTAAAAGTGCAAGGGTGGCTAAGGTGCCGAGCCACAGGAGGGGCGGATTGAAGAGGGCATAGACGGCATAAACCCACTGGGTATCCGCCATGGGTAGGGGCGGGCCAATGACGGGCACCGGTTCGCTGAGGGTTTGTACTCGCTGAAAAAAGTAGCTCATGGGGCGCAGCAACAGCGGCCAAGACCACCATGGCGAGCAGTAGGGATGGGCGGTACTGGCAACGCTGCGGTGAAAGTGAAACATTTGGCGATGCAGCTCAAGGAGACTCTGGTGGGGATGAAACTGGAGATGGGGCAGCCAGAGCAGGGTATAAACCCCAAAGGCAACCAGGGGCAGGACCAGGCACATCTGCCACCACTGGTAGGTCGTCTTCCCCTCAGCGGCCAGCGGCAACCTCTGCTGGAGAACCCAGAAAAGCTCCACCCCCAGCAAGAATCCCAAACCACTCCACTTCACAGCTCCACAGGCGCCAAAGGCAACCCCTGCGGCCATCAGCCAGAGCGATCGCCCCCTGCCCTGGTGGCGCAACCCCCACAGCCAAAGAATCTGTGCCACCACACCAAAAAGCACAAGGGAGATATTGATGAGAGCATAGCGGGACTCCACCAAAAAGAGGCCATCGAGGGCAACGAAGAGTCCCGATAACAGCGCCACGCGCGATCGCCGGGTCAGGAGATAGGCCAACACTGCCACTGCCACGGGAATCAGCGATCCCATCAGCGCATTCAACCAGCGATAGCCCCAAGGGTGAAAGCCGCCCCCCAGCCAAATGCTCAGGGCAATCAGGTATTTTCCCAGCGGGGGATGGGCATCAAAGAAAGGCACACCTGCAAGATAGTGGCGGCCAAAGCGGGCAAAATAGACCTCATCAAACACTAGGGTGGGAAAGCGGCTCAGGCCCCAAAAGCGGGTGGCAAGGGCAAAGAGCCACAGCAGCAGTAGCCCCAAGGGCATCTTAAGCCGCTCCCTGCAACGCCGCTGTCCGCACCGCAATCCGTTGAGTGCGATCGCCCCGCTGAACGGTTAAATTCAGAACTTGCCCCACCGCGGCACTATCGACAATGTTCTGCAACTGATCGGCGCTGGTAATCGGTTCCCCATCTACTGCGGTAATCACATCCCCCCAGCGCAGACCAGCTTTTGCCGCAGGCGTATTGGGCAACACCTGTAGGACAAGAACGCCATTGACTTCCGGCAGAATCACGGGTGAGTTGGGGTTAGCATTGTTTTCCTTGGCCATTGCCGGCGTAAAGGTGGTCATTTGAATGCCAAGGTAGGCGTGTTGAATTTTCTCACCCCGAATCAGGCGGGTTTGCAGGGCTTTGGCTTTGTTGATGGGAATGGCGAAGCCAATCCCCATGGCATCGGCACGAATGGCGGTATTAATGCCAATTACTTCCCCCGCTTCATTGAGCAAAGGTCCCCCCGAGTTGCCGGGGTTGATGGCCGCATCCGTTTGAATAAAATCAAGGCGCTTATCGGGGATACCCACTTGAGCGCTGGAGCGGTGGAGTGTACTAACAATCCCCAATGTTACTGTGTTGTCAAGGCCAAGGGGATTGCCGACAGCGATCGCCCAATCCCCCACCTTCACCTCACTGGAATCACCAAGGGGCGCCGTGGGCAATGGTTCGGTGACCCCTTTGAGTTTGACAATCGCTAGATCAGACACCTCATCCACGCCGCGCACTTCCCCCTCAAAGACTCGGCCATCCTTGAGGCGCACTGTCACCGTATCGGCTTGACTCACCACATGGGCGTTGGTCATGACAATGCCACTAGGATCAATGATGAACCCTGACCCTTGACCCCGCAGCCGATCCTCTTGGGGGGGCAAGGCTAAACCGGGGAAAAATTGGCGAAAGAAGGGATCACTCAAGAGGGGATCGGGGGTGCGCACAATTGTGCGTTCAGTATCAATGCGAACAACCGCATCCCCAACCCGCTCTACTGCAGCTGCTACAAAACTATGGTGAGCTGCGGCTGCCCACACCGGTGTATTGCTATTCAGATACCAAACCAGGGTAAGACCAAGGCAAAATTTGAGGGTCTGCTGAAGTAAATGGGCAAGGCGTTTCATCATGGATGGCCTAGAGCGCAACAGATTTATTTCTGATTGTATCGAAGCTATCTCCGCTGGCTGTGAAGCCAAAGCACAAATGTGCAGCGGCGGAGAATATCCCTCAGAACAAGAATAAGGTCACAATTGGAAAGGTGTTTAGGTTAGAGGCGGGATGCTGCGCATTGGTATTGTCGGGCTGGGACTGATTGGTGGGTCGCTGGGCATTGATCTGCGGGCCAAGGGGCACTACGTGGTGGGGCTGAGTCGGCGCCCTGAAACCTGCGAGCGGGCGATCGCCAGGGGAGCCATTGACTGGGGCGGTACGGAGCCGCAAACTTTGCGTGCCCTTGATCTGGTGTTTCTCTGCCCCCCTATCGGCAGCATCCTTCCTGTTGCACTTGAGATCATCCCCTATCTCAGTCCAGAAACGGTGCTGACGGACGTGGGATCCGTCAAGGGAGAGATCGTCCCCGCCCTCGAAAAACTCTGGCCACGCTATGTCGGTGGTCACCCGATGGCCGGTACCGCAGAATCCGGCATTGAAGCGGCCCAAGCTCATCTGTTTGAGAATGCTCCCTATGTTCTCACCCCCACCCTGCACACCCAAAGTGTTGCCATTGACTGTGTCGCTGGCGTGGTCAATGATCTCGGGGCAAAGCTGCTCTATGCCACCCCATCGGATCACGATCGCGCCGTTGCTTGGATATCCCACCTCCCCGTACTGGTGAGTGCAGCCCTGATTCTCGCTAATGCCCAAGAAGCCAATGAGCCAATTCGGACGCTGGCCCAGCAGTTGGCTAGCTCTGGCTTTCGCGATACCAGCCGCGTTGGGGGTGGTAACCCAGAGTTGGGACGGATGATGGCGGAATATAACCGCGCTGCCCTGCGCCACTGCCTGATTCACTACCGTGCCACCCTTGATGATCTGATTCGCCAAGTGGAGCAGGAGGACTGGGAGCACCTGCAAAGAGCCTTAGAGCAGGCCAAAGCTTACCGTGAGCAGGTCTATCCCTCAGGGACGCCGCCGATAGTTTAGACGACGCACAATCCAGTAACTGGCAGACAAGGCCAAGATGGCGATCGCCAGCCCCAGGAGCTTTGCCACCGTTTCTGGTTGGCTAATATCCAGAATGATGATTTTACGGGCAATGGCAATCAGGGAGGTAACAATCACCAGCTCAACAATCTGGGAGGAGACATGGGTTTTCAGGTAGGCCGTGATGTTTTCGAGAATTTCCAATGCCACCAGAACATTGAGAAAGAGGCCAAAGATTTTCACCAGTTCCAAGCTAAACTGCCCCAGGGGGGGTGAGAGTAGCTCTACCGTCAAAATCCGCCCCAAATCAATAATGGCGACGATGACCACCAGCAGCATCCCGATCGCCAGCACCCGCGTTGCTATGCCTTCAATCCGGCTGAGAAGGTGCAAAAATCGCTGATTGTCCTGAAGCAGAATGACGACCTGTTGCCCAAGGTCAATCAAAGACCGCAACCAGCGTCGCATTCCTAAGCCTCAGCCAGCAGAACAAGGGGAGTGTAGGCCACTGGTTCCACCAAACGAGTGCTGAGTCCAAGCCGCTGAAACGACCCTTGTAATTCCTCAAGGGTTCCTTGAACCGAGAGTAGTCGCGGTAGCCATCCCTGAAGGCGGAGGCTGCCATTGCCCGCTGTCGTGATCATGACCTTCGGTTGTAGCCATTGCCCCAATTCCAATGCTATTTTGCCCCCCTTGAGAATCGCCCCCACCAGGGGTAAACACACATCCAATAGGGGGGTAATCACCACATCCACCTTGCCATAGCTGCGCAGCCACGGATCATGAGAGCCGTGGGGTTCATAGTAGAGACTTTGGGTACCCCAGCGCAGAATGTACCCATTTTCCTGTTGAGTGGGGCCGATACTGGCACCCTTGGTGGCTTGGATGGCCAGATCGCGGTAGGTATGGGTTTGGTGGGGGCTAAGGGAAATCACCGTTTCAAAGCCAAGACTCTGGGCAACGTTGGCGGCACTGGGGGAGGCAATGACTGGTAGGGCGCGATCGCAGGCACGGAGGGTAGGCTCATGGCAGTGATCCGGGAGTCCTTGGGAGAGCAAAATGATATCCACATCGCTCGGCATGGCACAGGGGCGCGATCGCTCCGCCTGAAATAGCCAGGGGGTATTGCCAAAGGTGAGCGGGCCCACCAACCACGGATCAACCAGAACCCTTGTAGAACCCAGCTTCCACAACCACGTATTGCTCTCCAGCCACATTAACTGCATAGCTCCGCTCCTACAAGAACTGCGCCAAAACGTTGTAAATCAACAAAAAGATGTTACCGACAACAACGCAACCTAAGCCGACTAAACCACACATGAGCAGGGCCGTCGGTCCCCCCAATCCCGCCTGCAAGGAAGGAAAAAAGAAAAGAGCCGCCCCTGACAATGTCCCAATGATTAATTGTTCCCAGTGTTCAATCCAGCCTTTGAGCTGCATAAATACCAAGAGGGCAAACACCCCCCCAATCACACCAGCACTGACCCCAAGGGGTAATTGCCAACTGGTCATTAAGCTGGAAACCATCACCCCCAACGCCGCCATTTCAAAGCCCGTAAAGCCCGCCCCCATGAGAATTTTGAAGGCGGGTAAGGGTGGAGGAGGCCGCCGCGGTGGTCTCGCCTTTGCAGGGGGTGCCCCTTTGGGAGACGGTATCGGCACCGAAGGTGACGGTGGTGAGCTCACTTGGGAGGGCGGGAGGGGTGCCGTCACTGGCTGTGGAGAGGGGAGCG